>CAZKUS010000143.1:3884-5777 GCA_964556025.1 uncultured Clostridia bacterium
AGTCAAATTGCTGACAGTGTCCTCATCTTGCGTCCCAAAAATATTACTATTGGAATCGGTTGTAAACAGGGGACGAGCTTCGAAGACATTTTAGAATTTATTCAAAACGTATTAACTGAACAAGGGATATCTCATGAGTGTATCAGAGAAATAGTTAGCATCGATAAAAAAAGTAGTGAACCTGGTTTAATCGAAGCGGCCAGATATTTACAAGTGCCGTTGCTGTTTTACAGTCCTGATGAACTTTCAAAATTTGTAGACAGCGCCTATAGTTCTAAATTCGTAAATCAAAAAGTAGGAGTTGGTGGAGTATGCGAACCAGCAGTAATGATCAGGTGTGGCAGAAAGAATCTAATCCAAACCAAAACTATCAACGACAAGACCAACACCACCCTGGCTCTGGGAAGGGTTGGTTGGCCGCAGTGGGCATCGGTCCCGGAGGAGGAATAAGCCTATCCCTGGAAGGCCGAAATATGATAACAGAAGCCGATATAATCGTGGGATACAAAACTTATTTAGATTTAATTTCAGAACTTGTATCTGACAAAGAAATTTACTGTTCTGGCATGAAACAAGAAGTGCAAAGATGTCAAAAAGCAATAGATCTAGCAGACCGAGGGTATAATGTAGCAGTAGTCAGCAGTGGGGATCCAGGAGTCTATGGTATGGCAGGTGTAATTCTGGAATTAAATCAAGATCCAGACCTCAATATTCATATAGTACCCGGGATCACTTCTGCCACAGGTGCCGCTTCTGCATTAGGTGCTCCCATAATGCATGATTTTGCAGTAATCAGTTTAAGTGATCTCCTGACACCCTGGGATAAAATTATAAAAAGAGTGGAATTGGCGGCTGAAGGTGATTTTGTCATTGTACTTTACAATCCCAAAAGTAAACAAAGGACAGAACATATTGAACATGTTCGAAATAAATTACTAGAAATCCGTTCTCCCGAAACTCCTGTGGGAATAGTAGCAAATAATTATCGTTCAGGGGAAAAGGTAGTCATATCAAATTTAAGAGATTTTACTAAAGAAGAGATAGATATGAGGACTACAGTTATTATCGGAAATTCTCAAAGCTATACTAAATTCGGCCAAATCATCACTAGTAGAGGGTATCCATTATGATACTTGTAATAGGAGGAACAAAAGACAGCATTAATATCGCCACAAAATTACAAGAGTTAGATTATAATGTCTTAGTTAGTGCCAAAACTCCATACGGTGAGAAAATTATCTCCCAAAACAATTTACAACCTTTTGAGGGCAGATTAGGCATCTCTTCAGGAGAACTAGCTAACACTCTATCAGCAAATGATATCTCTATTGTAATAGATGCCACTCATCCCTTTTCCAATGATTTAACTAAAGAGATTATCCACGGTTGTACCAAAGCCAATGTTCCATTAATTAGATTTGACAGACCAAATACCGAACTACCTAAAAGTGACAAATTGATAAGAACAGACAGCTTTTCTGAAGCTGCTGCTATAACTGCTCAAATATCCACGGGAAATGTATTCTTAGCAATAGGGACTAACAATTTAAAATACTTTACTGACAAATTAAATTCAAATCAGATCATTGCTCGAGTATTACCCGTCCCAAATAGTCTTAAGCAATGTTTAGAGCTAGGATTGAACCCAGAGAATATCATAGCAATTCAAGGACCCATCAGTTACTCCTTGAACCGATCACTGTTAAAAAACTACAATGCTTCAGTTTTAGTTACAAAGGACAGCGGAAAACAGGGTGGACTGCTGGAAAAAGTTAATGCAGCTATAGATCTAAATATAGATATCATAGTAATCGATAAACCCGATTATCCAAATTCTATGACAGCCACGGATTATCAAGAATTAGTCCAGTTAGTGAAGGAATTAATATGAAA
>CAZKUS010000144.1:0-5727 GCA_964556025.1 uncultured Clostridia bacterium
AGAGTTAATGAAAGTTTTGTATGACTAAGAATTGCGCTATATATGAGGGCGTTATTTTGAAGAGGAGAACCTTTATCTCGCGTTAGGGGAGAAGTTCCCCTCTTTTAGTGTTTTGCCAAAACATTAACTATTTAACCTAGAAATTTAATCAAATCTTGGTTGTATTTGTTACTATCCTCTAATTGCAGGGAATAACCACATTTTTCAAAAGTTAGAAGTTTTGCTCAATGAAGCAGTGGAGGAGGCAGGGGTTACACAAAAGAATCAACATACTTTATCGACAGGACAGGGACAAACTGATGAAAACCTATCCTTAAAAGATACTTCTAAAGTCCAATCCAAAATCGATAAAGATAGAAACGACCTAAATAAACTCCTATTTGGATTATAAGTCAACTATATATCACTCTGTGAACTTTTGGGTAAACATGATCCCATGTATTTCTCCCGTGACAGCACCTATCCCGACTTTGCGAAATTCTGGCTTTAGGATATTTTCTTTATGGCCCGGGCTGTCCATTAAGCCTTGATGGGCGATAGAGACCGTGGGGGCGGTGGCAAGGTTTTCACCAGCATAGGTAAAAGAAATCCCACCATCCCGTAATCTATCAAAGGGCCCCACGCCATCGGGATCTTGATGGCCGAAATATCCTCTCTGGAACATATCTTTAGAATGTTCTCTCGCGACTTCTCTCAATTCTTCATCCATAACCAGTTCAGGAAGACCTCTTTCAGCCCTTTCTTCGTTCACTAATTCTAGCATCTTCTCTTCAGCAGACGGTGTGACCTCGGGATCTGATACTGTATAATCAAGTTCTATTGTTTCTCCAACTTCTCTTTCTATGGTTAAAAAACCAAAGGCGTTTTGGAGGGGTTCGCCAAATATTTGTGACCCTATTGCCGCACCCACTGTCACTCGATCTAAGATGGGTTCACCAAATAGAGAGTCATCCACCGTTTCTATTTCAAAAAAAGGAAAGGGGATAGCAACAACAATGGCCAGGATAAAGGCGATAAAAATTAACCCTTTACCAAACCCCGGAAAAATCCCAAACAATTTATTGATCCTAGAATCTAACATGTCTTTAGATATTTTTTGATAAACTAAACCCGTCAAGCTGTAATAGACTATGAGTGTTATCATCCAGATAATAGTAAAAGAAAGAGCTCCTGAATAGGCTTGGGAAACTCCAAAGTTTTCTAATACCCAACTGAAGGGAATATACAAAAATAATGGGATAACAATAGAGACTATAATACCAGTAAGTTCTATTAAGGTGATCATAAAACCCCGCTTAATTCCAGAAAGGGCGTATCCAGCCAAAACAGCTAGGATAAGTATATCTAACCAGTTCACAATCAGTTCCCCCTTAAAACGCATATTTATGGTCAATGTCTGATTGAGTATATTGTAGCATACCAAAATAAGAAGGGATATATAACATAAAAATTCCACGTCAAACCAAAAAATTTTTTAAGCATTTTTTATGAGGAATCCAGGTAACTTTTTCTATATCGTACCATTTCTTAAAGGTATTAGGTACAGGTGATGATATGGAGGAACAGCGGATTAGTGCTGATTCTGTAAGAAATATTCACGGTTAATTTTCACTGGTAAGGACTGTGCTTATAAATGAATCTTTGAATTTAATCACTTATTTCAACTAGTTTTACATTGTTTAAAGCCATATGGTGTAGAAAAACTTGATGAAAAATATCTCTGGGGTGGGGTAAAGCTCCTTCGGGTGTATCCTCTTTAGGCATGTCATAGGTACTGACCATTTCGAGAATAACCTTCACATCAGCTTTATTCTCTTGTTCTGCTAGCCACATATTCAGTCCCGTTGCAGTGTGATAGACACAGAGATCAGTGCAATTACCAACTATATAAAAATTTTCAATTCCGCTTTCTAACTGTTTTTTTAACCACTCTTCAAATCCTTGGGCACCGAAAAATGGACTCAAGGTCTGCTTTTCTAATACTTCAGCCTTTGGGTTTTTATTCATTTCTTGATTGATAGGTTCAACCAATTGTGCTTCCTCAGTACCTGCCATGCAATGAGGTGGAAAAGCTTCAAATTCGTCATCTGTTTCATAATGAGCATCTTGTACTGATAAAATGGGGCCATTAAACTGAGAGACCAGATTTGCAATGGGTTCTTTTAATTTGTCATTATATGGACTTTGTAGAGGCCCTATATTGCAGAAACCATTTAACATATCGACTATAATGAGAGCACTAGTATCTTGTGTAACTTTTTTCCGCGGTTCTTTCACTACAGGAAGTTGACCTAGCTGTTCTTGTAATAAATCCATTTGATTCCCTCCCTTTATAAATTAATTATTTCTCCTTAACAGATAGTGAATGAAATCACCTTTTTGGCTCATTTCATTATTTCTACACTAGTATTTTCTTTCCTGCAAATTGCATTTTTTAACTCCTAATGGTAAATTTATATTGCATATCGATATCGAAAAACGTTATTGATGATACTTGTGTAGAAAATAATCTTAGGGGTAGTGGAATATGCAAGATAAAGCTTATGAACTGTTCAAAGAGATAACTGAATGAAATGGTAATGGGAGGGGAGGAAACTTATATGACACAGGCAGCTGTTACTTTCCAAAATTGTTACTATCAGATAGAAGATACTAAGATATTAAAGAATATAACTGGAGAAGTAAAAGCGGGAAAGATCACGACATTTATTGGACCGTCAGGGTCAGGTAAAACTAGTCTTTTTAGACTCATTAACTCTTTAAGCTCCAAAACTAGTGGCGAAATTTTTATAAATGGCATCGAGACTAATGAAATAGATCCAATTTCATTGCGAAAAAAGGTAGGAATTGTTTTTCAAGAAGCTATCATGATGAATGGGACAGTCTTTGATAATTTGAAGCTTGCCAGCGAATTACACAATACTGAATTTACAAGAGGGGATGCTCTTGAGTTATTAGATAAAGTCGGATTAGAAAATAGATTTTTAGATCAACTGGCAAAGGGATTATCCAGTGGACAAAAGCAAAAAGTGTCCATCGCTAGAACTCTAGCGAATAAACCTGATATATTACTATTGGATGAGATCACAGCATCTTTAGACAAGGTATCTGCTCAGGATATTGAAGATCTGATCGCTTCATTGAATAAATAAGAAGCCCTTACTATTCTATGGATCACTCATAATATTGAACAAGCAGATAAAATGGGAAACGACACCTGGGTGTTAATTGATGGGGAAGTTGCATATCGCGGTCCCACAGAGCAAATAAATGCGGCTGGAGATGAGCGCGTAATCCGATTCATTGAGGGGAGGCATTAATTTTGACTTATACTACATTGTCTTTGACTTTATTATTTGTCATCATTCCATTACTAATAGCTCACGGATTAAAGTTGAATATTCAAAAAGACATAATAATTGCTACGACTCGGTCAATTATTCAGCTGCTAGTGGTTGGTTATTTACTGCAATTTGTTTTCGATCAAGACCACCCAATTTTTATAATTTTAATGGTTGCCCTAATCATTGGGAGTGCTACACATAATGCCAGTAAAAAGGGTGGAAGAATACCAGGGATTACATGGAAATTAATTATTACCTACACAGCTATTCAAGTATTGACCCAAGCTATTTTACTTGGCCTAAATATCATACCTGCTACACCACAATATGTTATTCCTATCAGTGGAATGGTTATAGGCAATTCCATGGTGTTGTCGATTCTTTTTTTAAACCGATTTTCAGAAGATATACAAGATAAAGAAAGTCAAATTGAATTGTTATTATCTCTAGGAGGGACACCTAAACAAGCAATTTATCGAAATTTAATTACTGCCATTAAAACAAGCACCATCCCCACAATAGAGAAACAAAAAACCATCGGACTTGTTCAACTCCCAGGAATGATGAGTGGACAAATCATCGCTGGAGCCAGTCCAATTCAAGCTGTTCAATTTCAACTGTTGATAGTCTTCCTTCTCTTGACTACAGCCGTAACTACCAGTGCAATATTGGGATTATTAGCGTATCCTACTCTGTTTAATGAACGAATGCAGCTCGATAAGCGTATCATCAGAGAAAAATAAAATTAGAAATTGATATTTTACTGCTATCAACAACAGAATATAACAGCGCCTTAATCTTAAAACTTCCACTCTTCTAAGATGTGTGCCATTTCCCAGAACATTGCTTCGTACTTGCTGCTTATTAGAAAAGCTTGTTTCATACTTTCCCATTCTTCCTGGCCAGCTTCTTCAGCAAAATATTCCATTAGATCTTTGCCCCAATCTGCTAGATCTGCAAATTCTTGAGAGGAGTACATTTCTATCCAATGTCTGTAGGGATTAGAGCTGCTAGTATCTCCTGTTTGTTTCAAATTACTGCCAATTTCATAAAATCCCCACAAACATGGCAGTAGTGCTGCTACTGTGACTCCAACTGTTTCATTGGCAGAGGTTCTAACCAGAAAATCTGTGTAGGCTTGACAAGTAGGGGACTTATTAAGGTTTTCTAGTTCTTCAGCATCAATTCCAAATTCGGCACAATAATCTCTGTGTAAACTCATTTCTGTGTTTAATATGCCATTCATTAAACTGGCAAACTTCTGCATATGTTCTAATTTTCTAGCTTTACCACCGGCTAGAGCGAATACCCGGGAGTAGTCTTTTAAATACAAATAATCTTGTTTAATCCAATAGATAAACTTTTCCCTTTCCAAGGAACCATCGCCTATTCCTCTAATAAAAGGATGCTCATGCCAACCGTCCCAAATGTCACTGCCTAATTCACGCAATTTTTGAAAATGACTCATAAAATCATCCCCCTATTTTGTAATTTTTCCCTTGTTAAAGCCGCCATGTGATCAAAGATTTTAACACGAAAACTACCTAGATCAGTTGAGCTAGAAACACTTTCAGCGGCCAACTCTCCAACAACTCCCATAGAAACAGTTGCCGCTATTGCAGCTTCCAATTTATTATCTGAAGCCGCGATAAAAGCACTGATCAATATTCCCAGCATACAACCTGTACCGGTAATTCCACCTAATAAAGGAGTTCCGTTGCTAACTGTAACTGTCGTATTTCCTTGAGTAATAAGATCAGTTTTTCCAGTTGCCAATACCATTGTGTTGTATTTTTCAGAGAGCTCTGAATTGACCATCTGAATATCTTCACCCGAGTCCATAGAGTCCATTCCTTTTCCGTGAGATTGGCGATCTGCAATAGATTTAATTTCGGCATTATTACCCTTGACACAGCTCACATTGTAATTGGTCAGCAAGTCTTTCACTAAGTTTTGTCGACTTTTTATGGCCGCAGACCCCACTGGATCTAGAACAATAGGTATTTCTAGTTCGGAAGCTTTTTCTGCTGCCAAATATATCGACTCTTTATGTTCTTGATTTATTGTACCGATATTTATATACAGTGCTTTAGCGAGGGGTACAAAGTCAGAAACTTCTTCTTTACTTTCACACATGGCCGGTGATGCACCGGCAGCCAATGTAATATTAGCGCAGTCATTAATTGTGACATAATTAGTAATGGCATGGATTAGAGGATTTTCTTTCCTGACTAGTGTTAAATAATCTCCTAAATTAAAATTAGAATTCAATGTATTACTCATGCATTCGATCCCTCCCTTTTTAGGACTACACTCAACCCAACTCCTATGAACGCTCCAATAATGGCACTCACGGCGTAGGGTGGAATATAAAAGTAAATTA
>CAZKUS010000145.1:0-5711 GCA_964556025.1 uncultured Clostridia bacterium
GTTTTAGATGTATCAAAACAAGCATTTAAAGTGAAATTGAAGTTTTATTGCTATCGACACTAGCATATAATTGCTTAAAAATTAAGGAGTGTTATAAATGCCCGAACCAATTTTTGATCTCAATACAGTCAGATCAATATCAAGTGAATTGCTTAAAGCTGGCAATTACAGAGCATTTTTGTTATTTCAATTGGGGACTGGTACTCCTTATGAGTTGAATACTCTCATGTCTTTAAAAGTAAAGGATTTGGTGCAAAGAAATATTCAATTTTATCTGGAAAAAAATATTCCAGATAAAATTGAAAAATGGCTGAAAACTTTAAATGATCAGGAGAGTTTGTTTGGAGAAAGTGATTATCAAGAGATAGAGCAAACTGCTCGAGACTGTGGTTTGGAAGATTTCGACAGAGAGACGATGAGAAAAACATTTGGTTATAACTATTTTCACAAGACAAAGGATATTAGACAAGTTGAGAGGGCATTAGATATGAAACCGGAAACTGTTACTTTCAAATATATTGGGTACTATGATGAAACGTATTTTTGTTTTTACTGTACCAAGGGTTGTCTTTGGTAAATGCAGCATGCAAGTTAAATGAAATTTAAAAGTGTAAAGCTGTGTGTAAATATATCTAAAGCTGGTGTAAAGCCAGCTTTTTTTGGTTTGGTGCTGTTATTTGACCTACACAGCCTTGGGATTTATACTTATTTGTTACTTGATTCACTCACAAACAGAACTATGATACAGCTACAAATTAAAACTCGATTGATTTTTGTGATTTTTATGCAAATTATTATTTATAGAAAGAATTTATAATTTGCTGTTTAATATTATTACTTTAACATGTAAAATCATTAATAAAACAAAGTTATTATTAAGGGGGGAGTAAAGTAGTAATTCTATCTGCTAGTTAAAATGTATTATCAAAACCGCATAATACGTTCATTTGAATTTTTGTTGCTATCAATATTCAACTTAACAGAACTTTAAATCAAAATAGGAGGGTTTTATATGGATCCATTGATGGCGTTTGTAGTAATAGCTTTAATTTTTGCAGTAGGTGATATCGTCTCTATTAAAACTAGAGCACTTGTGTCAGTTTTATTTGTGGCTTCAGTGTTATATTTGTTTGGTTTTTGGACTATTTTTCCTGAAGAAATTAATGAAATTGCTCAACTACAGGGTCTCGGAGATATGTTGATAGGGGTTCTCATAACTCATATGGGAACTTTAATGAATATTAAGCAGTTAATTAATCAATGGAAAACAGTAGTGGTTTCTATTGGTGCCTTAGCGGGTATCTTTGTGTTAGTTTATTTTGGAGGTGGACTGTTATTCGGATCGGAAGTTGCTATTACAGCAGCACCTCCATTGTCAGGTGGGGTTGTGGCTGGACTTATTATGTCCGAAACTGCAACAGCTGCGGGACTATCTGATTTGGCTGTTTTAGCAGTTCTCTTAGTTGTTGTACAGGGCTTTATCGGTTATCCAATTGCTTCATTTTGCTTGAATAGAGAAGCTCACAACTTACTAAGTGGTAAAATATCAGGGCTAAATCCTCAAGAACAAAAATCAAATATATCGACTGATTCGTCTGAAGGGGAAAAACAGTCTTCGAAAGAAGAAAATAATGATAAATTCATTAAATTTCAACTTCCAAGTATGCCGAAACAATATCAAACTCCATTCATTTTATTGGCTAAAGTTGGAGTGATAGCATTAATAGCTGTTTCTTTAGCAGAAGCTATTCCTGGCGATATAGTTCATCCATTTGTAATGACTCTTATTTTTGGAATTATTGCAGGTGAAATTAATCTATTAGAAGAAGATATTCTTACCAAGGCAAATTCTTTTGGACTAGCTATTTTGGCTTTAATGACAGTAATTATGTCCAATTTGGCTGATGCAAGCCCTGAAATGATTGCTAATTTGTTTGTACCTTTAATAGGAACTTTAATATTAGGTTCTGCAGGTATTGCGGTAGGTTCCTCGTTGGTGGGAAAACTATTAGGACTAACTCCTGAAATGTCAACTGCAATTGGTGTATCTGCTTTATTTGGTTTTCCTGGTACTTATATAATTGCTCAAGAAGCAGCTTCAGCTGTTGCCAAGGATGAACAAGAAAAAGAGAGTATTTTAGACCATATATTGCCTAAAATGCTTGTGGCAGGATTTGTAACCGTGACCATAGCTTCAGTTTTATTCGCAGGGGTGTTGAGCAACTGGTTGTAAATTTTGTTGTAATTTTATTAAGAAAGGTGGAATTATCATGAAAGCTTTAACTGGTATTAAATTAATTGATGGTATTTCAGAACAACCAATACAGAAAGCCACTATTGTAATAGACGATAGTGGTACTATTTCTTCGGTGGGAAATGCAGATGATGTACAAATTCCAAAAGAAGCTGAAGTTGTGGACTGCACAGGAAAAACAGTTATGCCTGGATTAATTGATGCCCATGTACATCTGTGTTTTGAACCTTGTGCTGACCCTTTTTCTGTGCTGATCAACGAACGAGACGGCAAAACAGCGCTAAAAGCTGCAAATTATGCTCGTAAAGCTCTAGAAATAGGGGTTACGACTATCAGAGATATGGGTGGTAAAAATTATGTTGATTTAGATTTGCGTGACTCATTTGCCAAGGGAGCGCCTATAGGTCCAAGGGTATTAGCTTCAGGAAAAATCCTTACTATGACTGGTGGACATGGATGGCCTGTTGGTGAAGAAATTGACGGTGCCCAAGAAGCTAGAAAAGGTGCTAGAAAGCAGCTAAAACAGGGAGTGGATCAGGTGAAAATCATGGCCACAGGTGGTGTCATGACTCAAGGGGTAGAACCAGGTTCACCTCAGCTGACAGAAGAAGAGATGGCAGCAGCTATTGAAGAAGCCCACAAAGCAGGACGTAAAACTGCTACTCATGCACAAGGAACTACTGGGATCAAAAATGCTGTTAAGGCAAGAATAGACTCTATAGAACACGGGATTTTTCTCGATGATGAGACTATCAAAATGATGAAAGAAAATAATGTATTCTTAGTTCCTACTTTAGCTGCACCACATTGGATTTCAGAAAAAGGTAGAGAAGCAGGTATTCCCGAACACGCTGTGGCAAAAAGTGATGCCATTAAAAATGACCATGTCAAGAGCTTTCAAATGGCTTATGAAGCTGGAGTGAATATTGCCATGGGAACAGATGCCGGGACACCTTTCAATGAACACGGCAAAAACAGTTTTGAACTAGCTTTGATGGTTAAAAATGGGATGAAAACCATGGATGCCATCAAAGCTGCCACTGCAAAAGGAGCAGAGTTATTGGGAATATCTGATCAGGTAGGAACACTTTCTGCTGGTAAACAAGCTGATTTACTCATTTTAGATAAGGATCCACTTGAAGATATAGATAATATCAATAAAGTTAATAGTGTATATAAGGACGGGCAAAAAATTGATCTGTAAAGGGTGATCTTTATTGAGTTTTGAAAGAATCAAACAGGATTTAGTAAAGCTAGGAGATGAATGTTGATAGCTGAACTCTTAGATTGAACTAGTTTTGTGTACAAGGGTTGATATTACATCTTAACCATCCAACAGTAGAATTAGAGTCAAATAACAGGGGGTTATTTGCTGATCAAATTTTAGCCTGATATTCGTATGGTACTCTGATAAAATCTCCGGGTTGATTTATTTCAGTTAACTTTTGAAGAGCTTCTGTCAAAATATTTTTTTGAATTTTAAAGTCATTAGGTGCACCTACATTAGCTCCCATGGGTACTAGAGCGTGAACTGCCCGGGGAGCTCCTTGTTGTTTTGCTACTGAGGGAAGGGCGGCAATGATCATAGTGGGGATTCCAGCTTCTTCGATTTTTCTCTGCACAATCACGGCAGAGCGGTGACAGGTACCTCAACCAGCTGTGAGAATAGCAGCTCCTGCTCTAGCTTTCTTTAATTGTTCTGCTATTTCTGGTCCTATATCATTGCTAAAGGCATCGAAATCTCCTCCTCCTCCCATAAAACCAATATGGTAATCGCTTAGACCTCCGATAACGCTTTCTTCGCTTAATTCCTGCAGTCTGTCAACAGGGAACATGCAATTGATGTTTTTGCGTACATCCTTGTGATCATAACCTCCATGAGTCACTGTCAGCTTATCTGAATCAATGTCACCGGGGATTTTACGATAAGTATTGTCTCCTGCCACATTAAAGGGTTCTTGATCTTTAAGGTGTATTCCGGCTGCAGATACTAATGCAACCTTGGTATTGGACAGTGTCTGGGGAGGTTCTGTCCATACATGTGGTGGCTGTTGTGGAACAGGCACTTCAGATATTACATTCGTTCCACCTTGGAAAATTTTTTTCTTTAGCATGTTGATTGCCCTATGGGCATCTGAACTAGTTAAAGTATTTTCCGCTAAAACTTCTGTTTCAAACATGGTTTCACTTTTATTTAACTCAATTAAAGCATCCATGTATTCGTTTCCGATGACTAAGGCGCCTTGTTTAGCGGCATAAGTCACCCCTACTACAGGTATCTGTCTTTTACCTGTTTCTTTAATGTGATTGGCAAAATCAATGTGGTTGTTTCCGAATCCTTCGGTCATAACTATCACGCCATCAGGACGAGTTTGTTCCATAATCATACCTAGTCTTTCTGCTACATAAGCTTTTTCGTGATCTGATTGAGGGGAACCAACTGTTATAACTCCACTTAAAAACAGGTCATTATCTTCATATAATCCATAAAGAAGGGGGTCGCGAGCATAGTGTCTTGTTGTTTCTTTAGTAGAAGGCCCTACACAGGTCATGGCGTGAATACCACCATCAGCCATTTCATTGGGTGACATAGTAACTGGGATATTTCCTAGATCTACAACACTTTTCCCACCTGTAACTCCGCATGGCTCTAAAGGTAATAAAACATTGTCGTGCATACCACCTTGACCCATCATTTCTTTTACCAACATCACGGTGGGCATTCCTTGATAATTATGTGGATTACCTTCGGTGAAATTGATTATATTATCAGGAGTTTTGTCACTTAAGTCTGCTTTAATAGCTTGGCGAATTTCTTGTAGAATTTCATCAGTTGCTCTGTGGCAGGCAGTAGGTCCGTCTCTTGTCATAGCTATTCCTTCTTCAATTGTCATATCGATATTAAAAATCAACTCACTTTCATCTGGACATCCTGGCTGATTAAAAGCTATTTTTTCGCCCACTCTCCCCGCTGTGCTACCGAATTCAGCTACTTGTTTGCCACTAGCTTCACGACCTGTTAATAATGTTACGACACCTGATAATTCGAAAGTTTTTCCAGTACCCAAAGTACAATCGTGTTTAGCTCTAATTGGTATTGTATCCATTATAGTATTAACTTCCATATCTTCATCTTTGCTAGTAAAAATTTGTAAATTTATTTCAGTTAGCTCAGGATACTTAGATGTTATATTATCTGTGATATCGCTGTTGACATAAAGGGTGTTCTTATCAATACTTGTATTGACATGTGAATCTATTATTAGATCCGTGATTTGATACTGAGCTAACTCCAAATCTCTATTCATAATTTTGTTACCTCCTTTAAAACTAAGGCTGTGTTAAAGTTGAATGTTGATAGCTTAATTCTTCGATTGAACGAATTTTGTGTTCAGGAAGCTATAATTCTACTGTTTGGGAGTTTTAGATGTACCAACCCGAAACATTGGATGTGAAA
>CAZKUS010000146.1:0-1366 GCA_964556025.1 uncultured Clostridia bacterium
GGCAGGTTGAGCTGGACTAGGTGCTGCTTTAGGAACAGCTCCCGATTGACTGCCTTCTGCTCCTGCTTCTTCCACTTCAATTTCGTAAGTCTGTCCATCTACGGTTACATTAAATTTACGCATATGACATCCTCCTTTATTTTACGTAATATTTATTAGTTACTCTGATTTTGTCGTCCCATTAGTTTCCAAGCTGAATTTTCCGGCCGATTCACAGGACGAATACTAGTTATCTTAAAACCACCATCACTGCCAGACATGACAAAAGATACCGCAGCAGAAATGGCAGCAACTACTTGTGGAGATAGTTCGTCTTCCGATATCTCTTGAACTGAGCTTTCTTTTGACTGAACCGTTGACTCTTGAGATGTTTGCTCCGATTCTGTTTGCTCAGGTTTTTGGGGATTTACAAATTTACTGAATCCGACCATGACTAGTGACAGAATCACTAAAGACACAATAACCACTGAAAAACCTAATAAAGATATTTGTAGTCCCTGATTTAAAGTATCCATATCCATGTTGATCACATCCTTTGCTCGCGAATTTTAGTTTACACCGGGAAGTTTCCATGTTTTTTGGATGGACGGTCCTGACGTTTAGTGTCCAAGGTTTCTAAAGTATAAATTAGTCTGGGACGAGTCTCTCTCGGATCTATAATATCATCTACTCTGCCTCTGGATGCTGCTATATATGGATTGGCAAACTGTTCACGGTACTCTGATATTTTCTCCTGTCTTTTGGATTCCGGGTCATCAGAATCTTCGATATCTTTTTTGAAAATGATATTAGCAGCACCTTCAGGACCCATAACTGCTATTTCAGCGCCGGGATAAGCGTATACTACATCGGCTTCTAAAGATTTAGCACACATAGCCAGATACGCTCCACCGTAAGATTTGCGCAAAATCACAGTAATCTTGGGTACTGTAGCTTCCGAATAAGCGTACAGAAGCTTGGCGCCGTGGCGTATAATTCCACCGTGTTCTTGACTGGTACCTGGTAAATAGCCAGGTACGTCCTGAAAAGTTACAATAGGGATATTAAAGGAATCGCAAAATCTTATGAATCTAGACGCTTTGTCTGATGCGTTAATATCCAAGCAACCGGCCAAATGCGAAGGTTGATTGGCTATGATACCTACCGGGCGACCATTTAACCGGGAAAAGCCTACTACTATATTTTTGGCATAGCTCTGTTGAACTTCGAAAAAGTAACTGTCATCCATTATTCTACCGATAACTTCCCTAACATCATAGGGTTTGTTGGGGTTCTCAGGGATTATATCTTTCAGATCCTCTTCTTTGCGATTGGGATCATCTACTGGCTCTACTACCGGCGGATCTTCCATATTATTGGATGGTAA
>CAZKUS010000146.1:1466-5697 GCA_964556025.1 uncultured Clostridia bacterium
GCGTCTACACCTTCTTGAATCCTAGCTCCTCCAGAATCATTTAATCCTATGAAAGGAGCTCCCACTTTGGCGGCTCTGTCCATGACATCACAAATTTTATAAGCGTGCATTTCACCTAATGTGCCACCCAAAACAGTGAAGTCCTGAGCAAACAGATATACTAGTCTGCCGTCAACTGTTCCGTAACCTGTGACTACTCCTTCTCCAGGTGCTTCTTTCTTGTCCATACCCAGTTGAGTCTGTCGGTGAGTGACAAAGGCGTTTAGTTCTACGAAACTGTCGTCATCTACAAATCTTTCTACTCGCTCTCGGGCTGTCAGCTTACCCTTTTCGTGCTGCTTGGCTATGCGCTTCTCGCCTCCTCCTTGCTGGATTTTCTCTTTTTGTTTTTGTAGTTCTTCTAACTTGTTGGTTTCTTGTGATTCACCCATGTTGTTTACACCTCCATGTTGTTGTATTTTTGTTCTTTTTTATATTCCCAATTGTTTTCTCCCAATGTGGGTGCTGGCTTTCTGATACCACTAGGAGTTTTGCTGAATTTAATTGGTAAACTCGGAGCTAACACTTTATCAAGGGTAGGATGGTCTATTTCTTCAATTATTTGTCTGGCTTTTACCTGTTCATTTTCTAGTACATCACTAATTTTATTAACTGGAGAACAAGGAATACCTTGTGCATCCAATATCTCCATCCATTCATCAGTAGTTTTAGTAATAAACAGAGAATTTATTATTTCTTCTAATTCTTTGAAGTTATCGGTACGACTGCGGTTATCAATAAATCTATCGTCTTCCATCAGATCTGTTTTTCCAATAGTTTCACAGAATATTTCCCAAAGTTTTTCATTACCTATAGCAACTACTATGAAGTTATCTTTTGTGTTTAGCATTGTAAAAGGAGTGATAGTAGGGTGTCTGTTTCCTATAGGGTCAGGGTCTTCGCCTGTTGCTTGATAACGAGCAATGGCATTCTCTAATACAGAAATTTGACAGTCCAGCATGGATACATCCACCATCTGGCCTTCCCCAGTCTGTTCACGATAATACAGTGCTGATGACACTCCTAAAGCAGTATAAATACCGGAAGTAATATCAGCTATCGAAGGACCAACTTTTGTGGGCATCCCATCAGATTGGCCGGTGATACTCATTAAACCGCCCATGGCTTGAATGATCAAATCATATGCCGGCTTATCACTATAAGGTCCTGTTTGGCCAAAGCCTGATGTGGCAGCATATATTATTTTGGGATTCACTTCCTGCAAAGCTTCATAATCCAAGCCCAGTTTTTTCATAGTACCAGGTCGGAAATTCTCTACTACCACATCTGCTTCTTTAACTAGCTCTAAAAAGGTATTTCTATCTTGCTCATCTTTTAAATTCATTTCCACACTTTTTTTATTACGATTAATACCATTAAAATACAAGCTTTCTTTGCCTACAAAAGGCCCGAAACTTCTGGAATCATCACCTGTTTCAGGACGTTCGATTTTAATCACTTCCGCTCCCATGTCAGCTAATAACATGGTACAATATGGCCCTGCTAGAACTCGGCTGAGGTCAAGTACTTTTACACCTTCAAGTGCCATTTTCATAACCGTTACCCCCTTGTAAATTGGTTAAGTTTCAATAATGTCAGCTGTTATACAGAAAATTGATCAAATAAAAATGAGCCTGAAGAAAGAGTTTCTTCTAGACTCATCACACAAATCACTAAACTTTATCACTTTTGAGTCCAATTATTTATCCATCAAAACTGCACAGCTGTCAAAAGTCTTGTTAAGATCAAACAAACAGTATGGCTATTTGCCAAATTAACCAGGTCACTCAACCACTAATATCACTAACCACTAAATACACACTTTTGAGCAACCCAGAATCAAAATAATATTTTAGTTCATTCAAATACTATTGTATTCTATTTTTATGTTAAAATCAATACTAAGATGATAGTTATATGATTTGCGATTTCTTTTAGGCTGTTAAAGTTGAATGTTGATAGCTAAGCTCTTCAATTGAACGAATTTTGTGTAAACTTCCAAACAAAATATTTAAACGAAGCCTCATCACATCAAAGTAATTTGATTTTGGAGGGTAATTATATGCTGCATAATAATATCGATTTTAGACCTATTTGGCATAGTCAAGAAATTTATGACCTTAAAGAGCTGTGGCAATCAGAGCTAAGTCTACTATCTATTCACAATCAAGTAATTAACTTTTATATTCCTGATATTAAAGAAATATTAGCCATAACATCCCCCTGCTTGTATAGAGGTCCATTTGCAATCGGTTTAGAACAAAAAGCATTTAACTCAATCAAAACTCTAATTGAGCATAATAAATTAACGAGGACTACCTTCCAAGACAACCATTTGCATTTACATTTTCGTGACCATACAATCATAAATACAGAACTAGATAAAACTAGAAGCACCCCTTTTTCAATCAATTCTTTAATTTACAATGAACTGTCAAACGATAACTGTACATCTAATATGCCAAATTCACTAAATCGACTGACAAAGTTTCTACTAAGCAATAATCATGGGGACAGTATAACAGTGTTAAATAACGACAATTTTAATTATTTTCAAAAGCAAATTGGCACTTATTTCCCTATATTTGTCAACAAAATGTTTCATAACGAATTTGACCATAAGTTTATGAATAGTAGAAATCAACTAGTTGGCCTGGGCAGAGGTTCTACACCAACAGGTGATGATATGATACATGGTAGTTTACTGGGTGTTCATGTGATTAACTGCCTAACTAAAAATAAAATCAAAATACCCAGCATCAGTACCGTAGATGACAATCAAACAACTAAATTGAGTTATCACATGCTGCGTATAGGTGAGTACGGTGTAACCCCTGAACCGGTTTTATCAATTATCCACTCCCTTGTAAATGATAAGTCTGTCTCACAAAGACAATTGGGAAACTTAAGAAATATCGGTAGCCACACCGGTCTTGATATAATAACCGGATTAATAGCTACTTTGCAATGGGGTTACTCTTTTAATATTTTATGAATGTTGATAGCAATTTCTAAATTCAGCGAATTTTCAGGATTGTTCAGGCTGAATCCAGTTAATTTTTCTATTTTTTCAATTCTATACAAGACAGTATTGTAATGAGTGAACATTTGTTTTGAGGTTTTTTTCAAATTTCTATTCATACTAAAATAAACGCTGAGAGTTTTCACCAATTCACCATTAGTTTGCTTATCGTATTCCAGTAAAGGGTCTATAAAATCTTTCATAAATTCTTCTAACTCTTCTCGAGGTTTTTGATAAAGTATCCGATAAAAGCCCAGATCTTCAAAATGTATCACTTTCGGCTTAGAAGTTAAAAGACATATTCTTAGAGCTTTCTGTGCTTCTTGGTAACTATTTTGAATTTTAGTAATATCTTCATAATAGTTACCGATACCTATATCGATTTTATTATCACCAGGAATATAAGGGGATTCTTGAATTTCTGTTTGAAGATTCTTAGCTATCTCCTTTTTCCTAGCTTTAATATCTTCTGCTTCACTCACCTGCATTAACACAACTATATAGTTGCCTTTCATGCCTACAAATACGTTACTCTTTTTAATTGGATTGATATTAGAAATTTTACCAATTAATTTTTCTGCATGATCTTCTTCCTCTAATTGTTTATTAATAAAATCACTACCGTTTATTTTATTAATATTTTTAATATCAACTAAAGCTACCGCCACCGGTTTATTCAAATCAATGTTGTAATTATCATATCCTCTTTTTAAGATATCTTCTTGATCGTACTCTTTACATTCACCGGACAGCAACAGATCTAAAAATTCATTGCGATAATTCTTCTCTATCTCGTAAACAGCTTTCCTCTTCATAAATTCAAGGCCTGCTACCGTAGCTGCCCGTTCCAGTACTAAAATGTCGTATTCATCTATGAAACTATTACTGTAAATAGAATATATATATCCATAGGTCTTTTGATTGACTATTACTGGTATCCTGACAGCTTGGTTTAATGGAAAAGAACTGCCTTGATCTTCTAACACAAAAGCGTATTCAATTTCTTTGATATTGCCAAATTTCATTTTCTTGTGTTGCAGCTTGATCCCGTTGTTATTGCCTTTTAATAGTGATTGTTTAATGAATTCGTGATCTTTTTCATTGATATTAGAAGCAACAGTCAGTTCGTCATAATAGTCACTGGTAATTATAACAGGAGAACCGATTATC
>CAZKUS010000147.1:0-5685 GCA_964556025.1 uncultured Clostridia bacterium
TATGATCACTGTTAATCAATGGATTGATTTTGGGTATAGATTTTACTGGTGGGACCCTTTTTCACATTCAGATTGATGAACAGTACCAAGAGAGTGATGTTAGGGAAGTAATGGGTGAACACGGATTAGAGGATAGTGTTATCCAACAGGTTGATGGAGAAGAGGCTGAAGGTGGGGAAGTAATTATTAGAACTGAACCGATGAGAGAATCAGATAGAAACGAAGTCCTAGATTCTTTTAGGGAGAGGTGGCCGAGTATAAGTGAAGAGGAAATACTTAGAACTGAAAATGTAGGTTCTACTGTAGGAGCGGAATTACGTACTGAAGCGATATTGTCCTTGCTAGTAGCTTCTTTAGGTATGATAGCTTACATTAGTTATCGTTTTGAGTATCGATTTGCTTTAGCTGCAATATCTGCAATTATTCACGATACTTTTATAGTTTTAACTATTTTTTCACTATTTCAGATTGAGATAAACACACCTTTTATTGCAGCTTTATTGACCATAATTGGTTATTCGGTTAACGACACCATAGTTGTATTTGATAGGATCAGAGAAACTCTGAGATTAGATAAAAATTTGAGTATAGATGAAACCGTGCAAGTAAGTGTCCGAAAAACCTTAACTAGATCTTTGAACACTTCTGTAACGACATTACTAGTGCTTTCTAGCCTATTCATTTTAGGTGGAGTTACATTGAGACCGTTCATTCTGGCCTTGTTGCTAGGTGTAATCAGCGGAACATACTCTTCGATATTTATTGCATCGAATGTATGGGCACTTTTACGTGAGCGTTTATCATCTCGACTTTTACGTGGAAAACGAAGTCATGCATAATATTGTGGGGGAGTAATATGACACAGCAAACAAAATGGAATTTAAAATCTTGCTATAATGAAAGAGCTGTTGAGTTAGCTGATCAATGCAAAATTTCCATAATATTAGCTCAGTTATTGATAAATAGAGGTATTGATAGTCCTAAAGGTGTCCATGATTTTTTAAGTCCAACATTACAGCAATTACATTCCCCTTGGTTACTACCGGATATGGACAAAGCTGTTTCTATAATAAATGAAGCAGCTAGTTCCAACAAAGTGGTTTTGATTTATGGTGATTATGACGCAGATGGTGTAACATCAACGGCATTACTATATGATTTTCTTTCACATTTGGGTTTGATTGTAAATTATTATATCCCGGATAGATTTCATGACGGTTATGGTCTAACAAAAAGTGGTATTGATAAAGCTTTAGAAAAGTTTGACAATACGCAATTGATTATCACCGTTGATTGTGGAATCAGCTCAGTTACGGAAATTTCTGAACTTGTAACTCAAGGATATGAAGTTATTGTTACCGACCATCATGAACAGTTGGAAGAATTGCCTCCAGCTCAAGCTGTAGTTAATCCGAAAATAGATAAGAGTGAATACCCTTTTCCTTATCTGGCGGGTGTAGGTGTTGCCCTAAAATTAGTCCAAGCTATTGAATCTAATTTGACAGATGGAAAAATAGATGAACAGGATGGTAATTTCAATTCGATTGACAAATATCTGGACTTAGTAACTATAGGGACAATTGCAGATTTAGTGCCCTTAACTGGAGAAAATAGATCATTAGTTTATAATGGCTTGACTCAACTGTCAGATAATCGTTTAGGGCTTCAAGCACTAATAACCCTTTTGGGACTTGATGCTGAAAATGTAACAGCTGGACAAGTTGGCTTTTTATTAGCACCGAGAATTAATGCTGCAGGTAGATTAGCTTCAGCTGAACAGGCTGTTGATTTATTAGTTACAGATGATTTTGAAAAAGCAGAAAAAATTGCCAGTGAATTAGATCAAGACAATCGGGAAAGGCAACAAGTTGAACGAGAGATAACTCGAGAAGCTGAACAGATTATCGAAACTGACAATCTAACAGAATTTGGACCAGTCTTAGTTGTTTGGAATGAAAATTGGCACGAGGGTGTAATTGGAATAGTAGCTTCAAGAATTTTGGAAAAATACCATCGCCCTGTGATAGTGTTGACAGTAGATGAACATGCTGGACTAGCCAAAGGTTCTTGTAGAAGTATACCAGGGTTTCATATGGCTGAAGCTTTGCAGGCTTGTAGTAATCATTTAGTCAAATATGGTGGCCATGAATTGGCAGCTGGACTAACGTTAGAAAAAAAAGATATACCTGAATTCGTTAGACAAATAAATAATTTGGCCTGTGAACATCTTGAACCACAAGATTTAGTACCTACACTAGATATTGATATACTGATACCAGTGGAGAAACTATCTGATGAAGTGGCCAAAGAAGTAGAATCTCTAGAACCATTCGGGATCGGTAATCCTCGCCCTACTATGGGTTGTAGCAATTTAAAATTAACTAACATTAAACCAGTAGGAAAAGAGAAAAATCATTTACAATTGAAATTTAAAGATGAAAATAATTCAAATTTACAAGCCATTTGGTTTCAAGGTGCTGAATCTGTAACTTATGATTATCTTCAATCTGGGAAATATACTCAAATTGCTTTTACACCCAAAATAAATACTTACAATTATACAAATAATGGTATAAAAGGAGGAATAGATCTTCAAATTAAAGATTTACAGTTAACGGACTCTTGCTTTGGGACTGTATATGATTATCGATACTGTCAAAAACACAAAGTTATTAATGAGTTAGTCAACAGTGAAATTGAAACTATTATTTTGGTGAACAGCAATCATAGAAAAAGTAAATTACAGAATTTATTTCCTTCTGTAAATGTAGAAAGGGTTATAGATAATCACTATGAATCGCATTCAAATAACAATACACAATTAATATTATATGACTTACCGTATGATCCTAAATTTATTCGGCAATGGGTGGGTTGGACAGGTCCAGGTAAAATTTATTTGTTATATAACAGCAAGGATAAGGAGTTAAACAAATATATGTGGGACATTGCAATCCCTACTAAAGATATATTGATATTGAGCTTCGATATACTGGCCGAGATAGGATTGTCACAGAAGAGTTTTAAAACAATTGATCTAAAAAGTAGCTTAGAAGAAAGGTATAACACTACTTTAACGAAAAGATTAATCACTAAAATAATTACAATTTTTCTAGAGATGCAAATAGTACACTATGAAAATGTAGAGTACCGAATATGTGATAAAGTTCGGCATTCTGGCTTTATCGAAGAACAAGATCTTAATTTATCATCTACTTTTCTTGCTGAAAAGCATCGGTATGAAGAACTGAAAATTTGGGAAGAGTTATTTTTAAATAGTACGAGTTCTGCTTTGTCCATGTTAATGTATTATAGGGATATATCACCGGAACTAATACGATCATATTTGACTTAAGGGGATGACTAAATTGTTGGATGCCGAACAGTTATTTTTTAGTTTAAGAGAAAAAGTAAAATCTTATTATCCAGAAGAAGCCAATTTAGAATTATTGGATAGAGCTTATGATTTTGCTAAAAGTTGTCATGGTGAACAAACTAGAATTTCTGGTGAAGAATATATTGTTCATCCTATAGAGGTGGCACTTGTGTTATCTGATTTAGAATTGGATCTAGATTCTGTTAGTGCTGGCCTCCTTCACGATGTAATTGAAGATACAGACGCTACTAAACAAGATATAGAACAACTGTTCGGAACTGAGGTGGCTTTATTAGTGGATGGTGTGACTAAACTTAGCAAATTTAACTTTAAGACTAAGGAAGAACATCAAGCCGAAAATCTTAGAAAAATGTTTTTTGCTATGGCGAATGATATCCGAGTTATCTTAATTAAATTGGCTGACAGAACTCACAATATGCGCACTTTAAATTACTTAAATGAAAAAAAGCAAAAAGAGATTGCTAGAGAAACAATGGAAATTTATGCCCCTTTGGCTAATCGATTGGGCATATATAAAATCAAATGGGAATTAGAGGATCTCGCTTTTCGTTATCTAGAACCTGAACAGTATTATTTTTTGGCTGATAAAATAGTTCAAAAGCGTATGGAAAGAGAAGAATATATAAAAAAAATTAGAGAAGACTTGCAGGATAAATTTACTGATATGGGGATAAAAGGAGAGGTACAAGGTCGGCCTAAACATTTGTACAGTATATATTCTAAGATGAAAAAATCTGGTAAAGATTTAAATGAAATTTACGATCTTATTGCACTGCGAATTATAGTGGATAGTGTAAAGGATTGTTATGCTGTATTAGGTACGGTTCATACTATGTGGAAACCTGTTCCAGGTAGATTTAAAGACTATATCGCAGTACCTAAATCGAATATGTATCAGTCTTTGCACACTACTGTTTTGTGTCCTCAAGGTAATTTGGTGGAAATTCAGATTCGTACATGGGAAATGCATAAAACTGCTGAATACGGGATTGCTGCTCATTGGAGATATAAGGAAAATAGAGGAAATGATGGCAAGTTTGCTGAAAAAGTCAGTTGGTTCCGCCAATTGATGGAATGGCAACAAGATACCAGTGATGCTAAGGAATTTATGGAACACTTAAAGGTAGATTTGTTTTCCGATGAAGTGTTTGTTTTTACCCCCAAAGGTGATGTTATAGATTTACCTAGTGGTTCTACTCCCATTGATTTTGCATATAGAATTCATACAGATATTGGTAACACCTGTATTGGGGGCAAAATCAATGGACGCATGGTTTCTCTGGATTATCAATTAAAAACTGGTGACGTTGTAGAGATAATGACTTCTAAACAGGCTTCGCCTAGTAGAGACTGGTTAAAATTAGTAAAGACATCTCAAGCCAAAAATAAGATCCGTCAGTGGTTCAAAAGACAGAGACGAGATGAAAATATCCAACGTGGAAAAGAGTTATTAGAAAAAGAATCTAAGAGGCTGAAGGTAATTCCTGAAAAATACTTGCGTGATGAAAATATCCGGTTACAAGTAGCAGAAAAATTTAATATGAAGAGTTTTGATGACTTGCTGTCCGCAGTTGGATACGGCGGTATTACTGTTAATCAAGTTATAGGGAAATTTCAGGGAATATACCAAGAACAGATAGAAGATGAACAAGAAGATGATTCTGAACCAGAAGATTTATCGAAATATGTTCAAGAAGATAAAATAAATCGCAGAAAATCAAAGAACAGTATCAATGTTCAAGGTCTTGAAAATATTTCTACTAGATTTGCCAAGTGTTGTCATCCTTTACCAGGTGAAGAAATAGTTGGTTTTATTACCCGAACACGGGGTATTACTATCCATAGATACGATTGTCCAAATGCACAAAAAAAATTGCAAGATGATGAAAGTACGGTACCGGTTTATTGGGAGGAAAGTGGAGATATTGATTTTCAAGTTAGTGTTTCAGTTTTTGCTGTTGATCGCCAGCGGATAGTTCAAGATATTATGAAAATACTCGGTGACTCTAAGATAGTTGTTACAGCTATTGATGCTAAAGCTGATAGTAATAAAGTGGCTAAAATCAATTTAACTGTTTTGATCAGAAACCATTCACATCTTCAATTTGTAATTGATAAACTTCAAAGTATAAAAGATGTTATTAAAGTACAAAGAGATAATCCTTAATTTTTGACTGTTAAAGTAAATGTTGATCGCTAACCCTATTTTTTAGTTAGCAGATTTGATCTTAGGAGGTTGAAACAATGAGAGCAGTAGTACAGAGAGTTAGTGAGTCATCTGTCAAAGT
>CAZKUS010000148.1:0-5622 GCA_964556025.1 uncultured Clostridia bacterium
ATTCCTTTTATTTCATTTTCCAGGGAAGTGAGTTCGTGGTAATGGGTGGAAAAAAGTACCATTGCATTAACTTTTTGCTGCAGGTATTCAAAAATTGATTTGGCAAGGCTCATCCCATCATAAGTGCTTGTCCCACGGCCAATTTCATCCAGAATCACAAAGCTGCTGGGAGTAGCATTATTTAAAATATTAGCCACTTCATTCATTTCTACCATGAAAGTGGATTGACCTCCAACCAAATCATCGGCAGCTCCTACACGGGTAAATATCTTATCAACTACGCCTATCCTGGCACTTTCAACAGGAACAAAAGAGCCCATCTGTGCCATGATGATGATTATAGCTACCTGTCTCATATATGTCGATTTACCAGCCATATTAGGACCTGTAATCAAAGCAATCTGTTCAGCACTATTATCCAGATAAGTATCATTGGGGACAAAAGGTTCTTCTTGGCTCACCCGCTCTACTACCGGATGGCGACCTCCACTTATTTCGATCAAATCAGAATCATCCACCTTCGGCAAAACATAATCATATTCAACAGCGGCTATTGCCAAAGATAAGTGACAATCCAACTCTGCCAGAAGTTTAGCAGCTTCTTGGATCTGTTTGATCTTATCTATCACTTCAGCCCGGATATTTTGAAATAGCTGATATTCCCTGTCGGCCATCTCTTCTTCAGCTGTTAAAATGCGATCTTCATATTCTTTGAGATCTGGCGTAATATATCTTTCTGCATTAACCAAAGTCTGTTTTCGTATATACTCTTCCGGTACCAAATGAGTATTTTTCTTGGTTACTTCAATATAATAACCAAAAACTTTATTATAGCTGACTTTTAAAGATTTTATCCCAGTGCGTTCGCGTTCTTTGGCTTCTAAACTGGCAATCCAATCTTTACCTCCCCTAGAGAGGTCTCGAATTTCATCGAGCTGTTCATCAAATCCGTCTCTAATCAGTCCACCTTCTTTAATAGTGGCAGGTGGATCAGGAACAACAGCTCTTGTGATAAGATCTACTAATTCTTCCAGACTTGGTAATTTATCTGCTATTTTTTGTAAAGATTCACTGCTGTTTGTTAGACACTCTTGAACTTGTGGCAGTACCTGAAGGGAATTTCCCAAAGCCACTAAATCTTTAGGAGTAGCTCTATCGTATATTATCTTACCCAATACTCTCTCCAGATCGTAAACTTTTTTGAGTAATTCTCCTATTTCTTCTCGTAGAAAAAAATCTTGGACTAATGAATAGACAGCATTTTGCCTGTCATTTATTATTCGGGTATCCAATAGAGGATGTTGAATCCAATTGCGCATCATTCTGCCGCCCATGGCTGTTTTAGTCTTATCTAGTACCCAAAGTAGTGATCCCTCTTTACGCTGCTGACGAATAGTCTCACATAGTTCCAGATTTTTTCTCGTACTGGCATCCATAGTTAGATACGATTCTGTAGAGTAAGGTTTAATTACCTGCAGATGTTCTAAAGTAGTTTTCTGAGTCTCTAGAAGATACTCCATCAAAAAACCGCCAGCTAGCACAGCACTATGTAGCTCCCCTAAACCGAAACCTTCTAAAGATTCCACTTGAAATTGTTTTTTTAAGGTTTCAAGTGATTTATTGTAAGAAGGCTGGGATTGTTCTGTTATGACAATTCCGTAATGTTTTAGTTTATCGATGACTTTGCTTAACCTGGAATTTTCTTCATCTACGATAATTTCTTTGGGAGATATGGTTAACAGCTCGTCCATGAGCTTATCATTGTCCAATTTTGAAATTTCTGTGACAAAAAAGTCTGCCGTAGAAACATCAACAAAAGCGATACCGTAATAATTAGCTCCTTCAATTAGTGCTGCCAGGTAGTTATGCTCTTTTTCCCTTAAAAAGTTACTATCTAAAACTGTTCCCGGCGTAATGAGCTGTACCACTTCTCGTTTTACTATTCCTTTTGCTTGTTGAGGGTCTTCCACCTGTTCACATATAGCTACTTTATACCCTTTATCAAGTAGCTTCCCTATATAGGCTTCACAAGAATGGTGTGGAACTCCAGCCAAAGGTATCGGTTCCGGGTCGTTTTTATCAACACTTCTGTTTGTTAACACAATTTCCAGTTCTCGAGCTGCCAATTCTGCATCATCAAAAAACATTTCATAAAAGTCCCCTACCCTGAAAAATAAAATTGCAGCAGGATACTGTTCTTTAATATCTAGGTATTGTTGTATCATAGGTGTCACTTTATGAGCATTTTTTGCCATAATAACCACCTCAAATCCATTAAATTGATTAAAATTAGTTCTTTTCAGCCACCATTTCCCCGTGTAGAGTCCAGCTATGCGCTTTATTTATCTCTATATCCACCAGTTTTCCAATCAAGTTTTTATCTCCTGGAAAATGAACCACTTTATCAGTTCTAGTTCTTCCTGTCATCATCTCTTCATTATTCTTGCTCACTCCTTCAACCAACACTTCCACAGTTTCACCTTGTAAATGAAGATTTTTTTGTTGAGAAATATCTTGTTGAACGGAAATAAGTTGATTAATTCTCTCTTTTTTTGTTGCTTCGTCAACCTGTTCTTCCATTTCCGCTGCCGGTGTACCACTTCTTTTAGAGTAGATAAAAGTAAATGCACTGTCGAACTGTACTCTTTGTAATAAATCAATCGTATCATTAAAATCTGATTCAGTTTCACCAGGGTAACCCACAATGATATCAGTAGTAATACTGGCACCTGGAATTTCTTTTTTAATGTAATCCGTGAGTTCTATATAGTGTTCTCTGGTATATCCTCTACCCATATGTTTTAAAATTTTGTTACTACCTGCCTGAACAGGAAGATGAAAATGCTCACATATCTTGTCTGAATTTTTAATAATATCCACCAATTTATAATCAAAATCCCTAGGATGACTTGTCATAAATCTTATTCTATCTATTCCTTCTACATTTTCAAGATTTTGGAGTAGTGTAATAAAACTAATATCACCTTGTAAATCCTTGCCATAACTGTTGACATTTTGACCTAATAAAGTTATCTCACGGAAGCCTTTCCGGGCTAACTCTTTTACTTCTGCTTTAATATGTTCTGGTTGTCTGCTTCGCTGCTGCCCTCTTACATAAGGGACAATACAGTATTTACAGAAATTATCACAACCGTAACTAATAACTACCCAAGCCGAAACAGAATCTTCCCGTTGATGAGGTAAGTTTTCAAATACCTGGCTGTCATCTTGAGAGATTTCCTTTAATCGTTTGTTTCTAGTCACGATAGTTTCTAAGAAACTAGGGAAGTTGTTTATATTATGAGTACCAAAAATCAAATCAACATGGTCGAAATCGCGGTAGATCTTATTAGCCACTCGTTCTTGTTGAACCATACAACCACAAACTGCAATTTTCATATTTGGATTATTTTGTTTTAAAGAACGAAGGGTTCCAATTTTACCTAAAACTTTTTGTTCCGCTTTCTCTCTTACAGCACATGTATTAATAATTAACAGATCAGCTTCTTCTTCTGAAGTCGCTTTATTAAACCCCATCTGATCCAACATACCGGCTAAAACTTCCGAATCGTGTTCATTCATTTGGCAGCCAAATGTCAATGTATAGAAATTTTTACCATTTCCTAGTTGATATAGGCTCATGCTCTCACCTCCAGTATGATTATAGCATTATTATATTATATCAAAAAAGGAATGAAAAAACATCATTCATGTAAATAATAAATAACCCAGGATTAATAACCGGAGGTGAATAAAGTGAATTTCATGTGTCCAGCTTGTAATGGATTAGTAGTTTTAGAAGAATATTGCCCTAATTGTCGAGAAATTATGGAGGAAAGCTCATCTGTTACAGAAGAACTTGATCCTTACGCACCTTATGAATTTCAACATATCGAAAAAGTTTCCGGGGCTAAACCATATTCTGTTAATAGTGAAAGCAAAGACAATTCATGTCACAAAAATAATGACTGTATCCATGAAGTTGTTTGTCCTAATTGTGAAATAACTTGGAATATTTCTATCAATAAAGTCACTCTGTAATCACAAACTTTTCAGGTGAACTGGTATAGGTATCTTCAGACAATAATTCCCTAGCCAGTTCTTCTTCTTGTTTTGCCTTTACTAAATATACTTCAATTCTATAACCGACCCTTCCTTCCTCTAGCTGTTCTATTTCCAATTCTTCTTTGTACTGGTCGGTTATTTCACCGTTTTCATCCACCATTTCTTCAATTTCTCTCTCACTCAGTTCTCTTAACTCCTCTTGTTCATTTTTCCAATAATATTCAGTTTCAGGTGGAATTTCTTCATAATTTTCACTTACAAATTTATAGTCCAATTTAGTCATATCTTCACTGCCATATATATCAATAGTCAAATTACCATCCCCCGTTACGGTAGACAATAATAAAGCATCATCACTAGTATTTTCCATTATCAAATCCAAATAGTCATAAGCCACAGTAGCATCCCTTCCTAGAGGAACATAAGATACCGGGCGACCGTGGGGTGATCTTTGTACTACATCCATTCCAGCTTTAAGAGCTGCATTATATAGAGTAGAAGAGACTTGACAAATTCCTCCACCGAGACCATCTACATACTCTCCTTGAATGAGGACAGGAGCTTCTTGATATCCTTGATCTTCAGTTCTGGGACCTACCACATCGTTAAACCTAAGTTCTTCATCAGGTTTTACCAGATAACCGTCAAACTCATCAGCTGCTAGTTCTATATTAGTAGTACGTCCTTCTTCCTCCGGATCGTATTCAGTCTGATAAGAACTCACTAATGTATCCACATTTAATTTTTGTAAATCTCTTTTCACAACTTCTGGACTAACAATATCTGCAGTAATTTCTATAGTAGTTAAAGTTTCACTTTCCAAAAAAGGTAACAGATCGCAACTAATTTCCGCAATAACTAATTCAATATCATTAATTAGTGCTTCTTTATTAAACTCTTTTCCGTATTCATGTGGTTCTATTTGAACATCTTGATCTTGATCATCTATCTCAAGTTCAGCATCTACAGGTTCTGCGTTTATCTTATCTTTCCATTCGGATATTATCTCATCAGGTATGTTAGCAGCATAGTCTTTTTGTAGTTCCATTTCTGAGGTGGGAGTTATCCCTGTGAATCTTGTTCTTATGAGTTCTATAATTGATAATTCGTCATATTGTTTAGCCTGTTCTAAGCTTTCTTCTAGCTTCCAATTTATATCAAATTCACTGATAGGATATTTTTCACTGTCATCACGATAACTCAGTTCAATAGTCCGGTCCTGTAGTTCTACTATTTTTTCTTCCAATTTAGCTTTTGCATTGTCATAATCTTTACCATGTAAATCGATACCTGCTATATAGATTTCAGAGTAAAATTTTGTTTGGTACTGACTATAGGTACTAGCCGTAAATAAAATAAACACAGTTAATATTACTAGCGGTACAATAATTGTCAATCTAACAGAATTATTTTTAATCCATTCGAGTAAAAATTTTCCTTTGTTATCAGAATCAAAGTTAAACATAATAAAACCACCCAGTTAAAAATTTCTTCACACTTAATTTATAGCCGGGTGGTCTTATTTATGCATAATTATTTGTTAAATTTGCTACAATG
>CAZKUS010000149.1:0-5622 GCA_964556025.1 uncultured Clostridia bacterium
GATTTTGTAGATGATATAAGCTAGAATTATTGCTATACCAATTTTTAATAAATTGATCCCCATTTCAAATAGATTGTCGATTCCGAGAAAATCTAGCATATTATATATTGTCTCACCTCCTGTACGATTACTTAAATTCATCCTGTAAGAAAGCGTAGTTTTGTGGATTTACTGATCGGTTGTCAATCAAATTTCCATGTTGTAATCCGGGTAATTGTTGTTCGAATGGTTGGCGATCATTTTTGTAAAATACACCTAAAGGTATTTCATCTCCCCATTGTTCCGCCTTTTCTAAAGCAACCATTTTATTGTAAGGATCATGGCTCTGAAGTTCAGTTACTCGATTATTGTACCAGGCAAAAGTATTCAATTTATTGAAAGAAACACAAGGTTGTAAAATATCAATTAATCCATAACCATTATGTTGAATAGCTTGTTTTATGAGTTGTACCAATTGTTCTTGTCTACCGCTGAATCCCCTGGCAACAAAGCCGGCTTCTTGTGAAATTGCTAAAGGCAGCGGTTTTAATGGTTCATTTATCACTCCACTAGTTTGTACACCTGTAACCATTCCCCATTCACTGGTTGGACTGGCCTGCCCTTTAGTGAGACCGTAAATCTGATTATTGTGAACTAGATGGGCTATGTTGGGATTTCTTCTGATATTATGAAGAAAGTGATTTCCGCCTTCTCCATAAGTATCACCATCACCACTAACCAAAATTACAGTCATGTCTGGGTTTGCAATTTTAGCTGCCACAGCAGGGGACAGCGCTCGTCCGTGTAATCCATTGAATCCATTGGCATTAAGATAATGAGGCATTTTTGCTGCCTGACCTATACCAGAAACAATTAATACCTGGTCAGGTGATAATTCTAATTCTTCCAGGGCCTGAGCTAAGGCTTTTCTGATACCGAAATTTCCACATCCTGGACACCAGCTAGTTTTGCGATCTTGTTCATATGTTAATCTTTCAGTCATTATTTGTCCCCCTTAAGTAAAGATTCGGCCTGGTTAACTATTTCTTCCCAGGTGATTTGCCTACCGTCATAGTGTAGAATTTTGTCTTCGATTAAAGTACCGGTTTCCCTAGCAATAAGCTGTGCTAACTGGCCGGTAGCATTATTTTCTACAGAAACAATGCGAGCTTTATCAGCTAATTCTTTCATATTTGTGTCCGGGAAAGGAATCAAGTCTGAAAAGTGGAGTAGGCCGACACTGTATCCGCAGTGACGTAATTTGTCTACTGATTCTTGCAGAATACCTTTAGTAGACCCCCATCCTACAAATAATAGTTCAGGATCATCAGAACCGTACCACTCCGGTGGAGTCATTTCGGTCTGTAATTGAGACATTTTTTTCATCCGTTTATCTACCATATTTGTACGTAATTTAGAGTCTTCGGTAATATTTCCGAAAATATCGTGTTCATGACTGTCGTGTAGTACAGTTTCACCTGAATACTGACCAGGATAAACCCGAGGAGAGATACCGCTATCAGTTAACTCGTATCTTGCATATTTACCGTATTCTTGGCGATGTCTTTTGATATCTTCTTCAGTTGCAGTGTAGTCATTACATTCTAGTTTGCTAAAATCAAAGGGCGAAAGGGTAGTGATCAGATCGGCGAGATATTGATCGCTGAGTACTATTACAGGAATTTGATATTTTTCCGCTATCTCAAAAGCGCGATTTGTTTTGTAAAAAGCATCTTCGACAGAAGTTAGACTAATGACAGCTCTAGGAAATTCTCCTTGGGCTGCTGAAATGACAAATTGCAGATCAGCTTGTTCTGTTCTAGTGGGAAGACCTGTAGCAGGTCCGGGTCGTTGTACATTAAAAGCCACTAAAGGAATTTCTCCAACTCCACTAAGTCCTAGCGCCTCAACCATTAGAGAAAATCCACCACCAGAAGTGGCTGTCATGGATCTTACCCCTGAAGATGAAGCTCCTAGAGCTTTATTGATCCCAGCTATTTCATCCTCAGCTTGTTCAACTACTAAATTGGCTTCTGATTGCTTTCCTGCTAAATAAGTTAAAATACCTGTGGATGGGGTCATGGGGTATGTAGAGAAAAATTTACAGCCACTGGCTATTGCGCTCATTCCAGATGCTTCGTTTCCAGAAATAAGTAACTGTTCGTCTGAATTTTCTATTTGAGGTAATTGAACTTTAGTACTGTCTGTCAATAACTCAGAAGAGGAGACTGCGGATTCTGTGAAATCATAAGCTATCTGAACTGCTTTTTGGTTTACTTCAACTAAATTTTCTTTAAATGATTCAGAAATTAATTTTGATAAATTTTCATGAGAAACTCCCAAAAAATAAGAAATAGAAGCTAAAGCTACAGTACTAACAGTTTTAGGGTTTTCTACCTCTTTTGCAGCCCATTGAATCCACGGGAGATGAAAACTGACATGATTTTTTCCATTAAATGATTTATTGTTCCATTCAGATTCTTTGCTATCAGTTAACTCGCCAATGAGGATACCGTCATTTGTCAATCTGTACTGATGTTTTTCCATGGTTTCTTGATTAAAACAAAATACCATATTTACAGTCTCAGAAGGCGCTTTAATTGGCTTGTTGTCTATAGCTATTTTGTAAAAATTGTGGCCTCCTCTGATTCTCGACATGTAATCTTTGGTTACCAATACTTGATAACCCAATCTACTTAACAGCTGACTTAACAAGTTTGCGGAGGTATCTAGCCCCTGTCCAGCGGCGCCTCCAAGTAAAATATCCATCCTACTAATTGTCATTTTAACACCTCATTTATCGATTAATTACTATTATTACAATATCTTCTCCAAAATATAAAATTCTCCTGTTTCAGATTATTATTTTAAAAAATGCTCAGGTTAATTTGAATGCTGATAGCAGTAACTAAAAACTCCCGGTCAGTATAATATAATACTGCCGGGAGTTTTAATCAGGGTAATATTCTTTTGGAACTTCCAGTTCTGCAATTACAACTTTAACTGCCATTTTCTCTAACTCTGTCAAATGACGAAGTTTGTTTTGTAATCTGGTTTGTAAGTCCTTAGCCGCTAAATGTAGAGAGTCATCAAGTTTAAAAATCAATTGTACTTCTATATTAGTATAATTTGATCCTGGATAAATTTTGATTTCTTTAATTTTACCAGGAGGGAAGTGTTTTAAGTCTTTGGTAAGAGCATGCCTAGCTATATCTTGAATGGCCTTTTCTTGAATGTATATGCCTCCCAGAGAGTGAAAGCTGGGTTTAACAACAGATTGTTCTCCCAAGTATTCAGTAGTTCCTTTACTAGTGACCAATAACTTTAATCTGTCCAATAATGGAACTTTAAAACTTTTCCGCACTTCAACAGGAGACAGAGGCACTACGTGTCTGCCTTTACTGCGATGATAGCTGGCTTTAGATCTTTCTTCAGATGATGTGATTTCATCAATTTCTATCCAGTGATCTGGCTGTTTCAGTTGTAAATTGGTTACGATTTTATTTATCATATTTAGGGAAGTGCCGATTATCAGTATTTTATCCGGATCCATAGCTTGAATACGTGCTTGCATTTGCTGAGCATATTCTTGATTTTCGAAAATAGCTCTTTTGACTGCCCTTAATCGGTTAGCTTCTTGTTTTCCAGATAGAGAACCGGGGATTTTTTTGCCTTTATAAATTAATAATCCGTCATCAATAATTAATGGGATATTATTTTTATATGCAACATTTATGGCTCGATGGCTTTTGCCAGTACCGCTCTTGCCGTATAAAGCATATATTTCCGGCATGTGAAAAATTCACCCTCTCAGCTACCTTATTATAATTTCTCATGATAATGTTTTCTCAATTAAAAGTCAATAATAAATTACCCAAATAAGTTGCGAATATAGCTTTTCAATTTGAGAGGACCTAAATCTTTGCTGTTCATTTGTCTACAGAAACTACAATTTTGTTCTGGAGTTATCGTGGGCTCACCACAACTTGGACAATTATCTAATTCCGGTTCATTATCATGAGTCTGAAAATGCGGCTGTCCAGTGCGCAAAAAGCCCAAGTAAAATTGATCTTTAGTTCCTGGAGATTTTAATTCTAATTTATTCATAACCTCTTTGTAGTCAAATGTGCTAGCTCCTTCGGACATTGGACATTCTTCCAAAATATAGTCAATATTTTTAGTAATACAGTAAGCTGCAGTTTCCCGTTCTGCCAGTCTACAAAGCGGTTTGATTTTTTTAGACAAACCATCTTTAGCTGGCATGCTGGGAGACTGGCGACTTAAATATCCTGTTTGCCATCTTAAAGTATTTCCCAAAAGTGAAGAGGCTTCATCATCTAAATTATGACCTGTAGCTACAGCGTGATATCCGCCAGCTTTGGCAATTATATTCATTACATACCTTTTGATCAGACCACAAGCTGAACATGCAGAACGTGGATTGTTTTGGGAAATTTCTTCAATTCCTACAGAATATAGTTCAGGTAAGGATATAGTGTACAGTTTACCACTCACCTGTTGGGCGAATTTCTCGACTTTTTCTTTTGATTTCTCAGAGTACTTATCTATACCCAAATCTATATAAAAGCCGTGTGCTTCATACCCCTGGTCTAATAACATATCCCAGAGAGCTAAACTGTCTTTACCTCCCGAAATGGCGACAATAACTTTGGAATATGGAGGGAGCATTTTAAATTTTTTGAGAGATTTAGTCATTTGGTTTTGTAGATGTTCTATTAAATGATCGCTACAAAAAGCTGCTTTATGTCTTTTGATTCTCAAAATTGCTTCATTGCTGCACTTTAAGCATTTCAAGCTATCACCTCCAGTTTAACCTCCTGATACCACTGATATAATCTCTATTTGTTCTTCTTCTTTAACTATCTGATCATGAGTTAAAATTCTACCTTCTTTGACTACTATGACTGTTTCTGGATTTAGATCCATTTCAGATAAAATTTGCGAAACTCTCCAATTACCACTGAATTCAGCCACACGATTGGTTCCCTTTACAGTTATTTTCATAATATCTCCCTCCTCGCAACACGAGTCTATTTCCCTATCTATCGGAGAAGTCTACTAAAAGACTTAGATATTTGCAACCTGTTTTTGGGGTTGTAATATATATCAACATTAAACTTTAATAAGTTAGTGGAAAAGATATCACATTTATAGCAGCTATCAGGTAATACTAAAACTACGCTGCAAATTTTATAGTTCTTTATGTAAGTCGCTGTTATATTCAGCTATCAACATTCAACTTTAACACAGCCTTATGTAAAGAAGGGGTTTATTTACAGGAGGGATATAAGTTGAAGCAGAATAAGGATATAATGACTTTATTGGTTGTGCTAGTATTGTTATTAATAATTTCAGGAGTAATAGTTTTTTCAGGTTTTTTTGATGATGAACCTGAAGACAGGGATCAGATAAAAGTATTATCTAATAAAGGGGAAAGAGAGGAATTGATGGCTAGTGGCTGTTTTTTGCCACTAGCCATGGTTTTTGTTAGAATATTTTCAGTATTATTGATTTAGGCGCTGTTATATTCTGTTGTTGATAGCAATAAAACTTCAATTTCACTTTGGATGCTTGTTTTGATACATCTAAAACTCTCAAATAGTCGAATTAAAGCTACCTGAT
>CAZKUS010000150.1:0-5608 GCA_964556025.1 uncultured Clostridia bacterium
GAAAATTCTGTTCAAAATAATGTTATGACTATTCATTTTTTTCTACTTCTACTTCTATTTCTACTTCTTTTTCTTATACTAATACTAATAGTATCATTTAAATTTAGTTTCATACTAATTCAGTCAAGTCACCATGTCAAGTTAAAACCGGACCCGCCGGTTAATCACTTTCACCCACCCTTTAATCTATGGCCATAATTCTTTTCTATAATCTGTCTTAGTTCTACCCTATTTAGTTTGATTTTGTCCACAGAAGAATTCATACAGGACGGACAATCCTTTTCTGATATACCTTGCCACCATTCGGGAAAAAACACCCTCCCGCACTGTAAGCATTGCAGTTTATAGCTCATGAAATCCCCCTTTTCACATAAGTGAGTATCATATAGTTATTAATAATCAAACTTAAGCATCTTTAGCGAAGTTGATATTTTATTGCTATCAACAACAGAATATAACAGCGCCTCAAACTAAAATGCTATCAATCAACTGTTATCATATCTTTTACCTGATCATATATCCCAGTCCCAATACCATTGATTTCCATAATTTGGTCAGTGCGTTGAAAGTTCCCGGTAGTTTCTCGATAACTGATAATACTATCTGCTCTAACAGGTCCAATTCCAGGTAGTGTTTCCAAAGTAGATGCATCTGCGTTATTTATATTAACTTTATCAGTCTGAGCACTATTATGATTATCGCTTACTGTAGAATCGGTAACAGCAATTTCTTTATCTTCTAAGTCATCTCCCTCTTTAAATACATGTATATGTTCACCGTCTTGTAAAGGTGCAGCAAGATTTAAATACTCTAATAAAGCATCTTCTTGTTCTCCTCCCGCTTTTTCAAGTAGTTGAAAAAGACGGCTTCCAACTGGCAAAGAGTAAACACCAGGGTCCTTTACAGCACCTGATATGTATGCCGTGACTTCATCAGATTTGTCTGTGCTGTCTTGATCAAGCTTTTCATTATCATAGTTGTGCATATCTTTTTTTGAACTATCAGTTGTTAACTCTGCCTCCTCTTTGTTTTGGGATAAATCACTATTTGAAGCATTTTTTTCATGATCTTGGGATGTAAAGCTAAACTCATCAGTATCATTACTGTTTAATAAGTGATAAAAACATAATGTCAAAGCTAAACCTACAATTACTGAAATCCAAACATAGGGCTTACCCCTTAGATTGAATGACAATTCATCTCCTCCTCATCAAGGTAGTTATTAATATTTCTCTTTTTAATAACAAAAACCCTTCATAACCGAATATTTATTTTACAGTTGCCAAATAACATATATATAGTTAAAATGGTGCTACCAAGGTGAAATTATCAAACATGCTATCTTTTAAAATCATAGCAAATAGTGAAAATAAGGTTTTAAACTGGAAATATTTTTTGACAAGGGGTGATTACAATGCCTCAGTTTTTATCTGTTGTTCTAAATAGAGAAGAACAAAACTGTCTGTTAAAGACACCAAATCACGATACTGCTACCGGTCTCCGAGATTTAATTATTATTAATCTGATTTTAAATTATGGGTTGCGGTTATTTGAACTTAGATCGCTCAGATGGGAAAATTTAAATTTTAGCAAAAATAATATCTATATACCTAAAAGCAGAGGAGCCAAGAGCAGATTACTACAATTACGACTTGCTGATCACAAATTATTAACTAAATGGAAAGATACTCAAATTAAATACTGTAGTTCTAAGCTTGTAATAACAACACTGTCTGGAAATATTATGACAGGAAGTCATATACAATCTTCTATCCAACGCTATGCTCAAAGAGCTGGTATTTCTAAAAGAGTTTCACCACATCTATTAAGACATATATTTGCTGTCGATTCTTACAAAAAAACCGGTGATGTAAATAAAGTCCAATTACTACTCGGTCATCATTACCTTTCAACTACCAAGGAGTATCTGCAAATTGTAGACACTAGAGTAGCTCCATCCAAATTGAAATGGCTAAAAATATAAGCTGTGTTAAAGTTGAATGTTGATAGAATATAACAGCCAATCACAGAAAAGTGATTGGCTGTTATCTCAAATATTTTAACTTTTCACGTGCTGTAACTGCTAAATAAAAGGAACCCCAAATAACTAATAAATTTCTACTATTTCCAGTTGATTCTATATTTTGCAATTGCTCATCACACAAACTAGTTATCCCCTTAGTAATTCCATCATCCACCGCAATGGAAAGTTTCTCTTCCACTGTTATTTCACTTTGAGAAAACCGCTTTTGTAGATAACTAGACAAAATCACAGCAGATAAAGCCCGCTGATTTTCCGGAGTAGTGACAATGAATTCATCAGGGACAATAGAAATTTTGTCAAGACATCTTTCCACCGGCTTATCCGCTAAAATTCCTATTACATAAATAATCTTATCCCAATTTTTAATCATTCTCAATTCTTTGATACTTTTCATTAAAGAAGAAATTGCTTCAGGATTATGAGATGCATCAAAAATAATATCGGGATATTGATACTGACAGTTAGCTTTTTTATCTTGGTTTAGTTTTTCTCCAGGCCAGTACTCAACCCGTACAGGTAAGTTTACACCCTGTAATCCAACCCGAATTTCCTCTTCATTTAAATTGATTATATCCATCTTTTCTAATAGTTCTAAAGTACATAAAGATACACCAGCATTTTGGACTTGTTCTTCCCCTAATATGGATAATTTTAAATTTGTTAGATCTGTATTCAAACCGTGATAATCAAAGGTATTTAGATATTTAACCTCATCTAACTGTGTTTTTTTTCCAGTTACCTGTTCTTTATCTACAACATTAGCCCAGAAATCTTTATTACGACTATACAGAGTTGACGCTGTTTGGTCACATTTATCTGAAATAACTTCTAGTACTGCTGCTGATTCATGTTTAGTCACTCCTGTTACTACAGGTACACCTTTTTTAATAATTCCGGCCTTTTCAGAAGCAATATCTTCCAAGTTATCTCCTAAAACATGAATATGATCATATCCAACATTAGTTATTATAGCGATAAGGGGAAGTACTACATTAGTGGCATCTAATCCTCCCCCTAACCCGGTTTCCAATACAACCAGATCAGGATTCATCTCTTGATAATACAAAAAAGCTAATACCGTAATAACTTCAAATTGGGTAGGATGTCCTAATCCAAGTTCTTGGCTATCTTTAGAAAATTCCTTGATCTTCTTACTTAAGCGACCTAACTGTTCTTCTGTGATCACTGATTTTCCACAAACTATTTTATTCTCAAAGCTATCTACAAAAGGTGAGGTAAAGAGACCTACCTGATAATTATTTGCGGAAAGAATACTTTCCAGTATGTGACAGGTAGATCCCTTACCATTTGTCCCAGCAACGTGTATTATCGAAAGATCATTCTGCGGTCGACCTAATTGTTCTAATAACCACTCGATTCTTGCCAATCCCGGTTTGGAACCGAATTTTTCTAAACTCATTATCCATTTTTTCGCTTCTTCCCCATTAATACTATCAAACACTAAAATTCACCCTTTACAGCTACTATTTCATTGACTGAAGTGTATTTAATCGTTCCTTTACTTTAGAAAGTCTCTCTTTGTAATCGATTTCTTTCTCCCTTTCCTGTTGTACAACTTCAGCTGGTGCTTTATTTACGAACTTTTCATTGGCAAGTTTACCTTCCACTCTAAAAACTTCACTTTCTAACTCTTTCTGCTTATCTTGCAAACGCTGAATTTCTTCATCCAAATCAATTAATCCCTCTAGAGGTAAGAATATTTCTGCTCCTCTAACTACTGCTGTTAAAGCCTTGCTAGGTTTTGCTTCCAAACTGTCTACAATTTTTATAGGAGTTGCATTGGCTAAAGCCTCAAAATATGCCCTTGAAGCGACGAAATTGCTGTAATCTTCTTCACTACTAGCTAGTATAGTCACAGGAGATTTAGTTTGGGGTGAAATATCCAATTCACGTCTCAAGTTTCTAACTGATCTAATTCCTTCCATAATCTGCTCCATTACCTGTTTGTTATTAAAATCAGTAATAAATTCTTCAGGTTTTGGCCATGCTGATGTAACCAGCATTTTCTGAGTATGAGGTAGATGAGATCCGATTTCTTCAGATAAAAATGGCATAAAAGGATGTAAAAGCTTTAATATAGTATCTACACCTCGAACTAAAATTTCCCGGGTAATAGCTTGTTCTTGTTCATTACCTTGATAAAGTTTAATTTTTGCCATTTCAATATACCAGTCACAGAATTCCGACCAGATAAAGTCGTAAAGAGTTTTTGAAGCTTCTCCCAATTCGTATTTTTCCATAAGATTTGTCACTTCTTCTGTGACTACACCTAAGCGATGTAAAATCCATTTATCGGCAAGAGATAGCTCATCTTTACATTTTTCTATTTCCATTGGGGAATAGCCGGACAAGTTCATGATTACAAAGCGAGATGCATTCCAGATTTTATTGGCAAAATTTCTGCTGGCTTCCACTTTGTCATACGAAAATCTCATATCATTACCCGGAGTCACTCCTGTGACCAAGGTATATCTCAAAGTATCTGCACCGTACTCGTCAATGACCTCAAGGGGATCAATGCCATTCCCCAATGATTTGCTCATTTTTCTCCCATAAGCATCTCTAACCAGGCCGTGAATAAATACATCATCAAATGGCTTCTCTTCCATAAATTCTAATCCCATAAAGATCATCCGGGCTACCCAGAAAAAGATAATATCATGACCTGTTACTAACACATCAGTGGGATAAAATTTCTGTAAATCTTCAGTTTCTTCCGGCCATCCCATGGTGGAAAAAGGCCATAAAGCTGAACTAAACCATGTATCCAAAACATCTGGGTCCTGCTCTAAGTCTCCGCCACAGCTAGAACATTCACTTGGATCTTCTCTGCTAACTATCATATCACCGCACTGCTGACAGTACCAGGCAGGTATTCTGTGTCCCCACCATATCTGTCTGGATATACACCAATCTCTGATATTTTCCATCCAATTTCTATATATTTTCTCAAATCGGGATGGTACGAAATTAACATCATCTTGCTCTACAGCTTTAATTGCAGGTTCTGCCAAGGGCTTCATCTTAACAAACCATTGTTTACTAACCAGTGGCTCAATAACAGTGTCGCATCTATGACACTGCCCTACAGCATGTTGATGTTCCTCTTTATCAATAATCAACCCTTGTTCAGTCAGATCTTCAACAACAGCTTTACGACATTGATATCTATCCATTCCAGAATATTTGCCTGCTTCTTCAGTCATATAGCCTTCTTTGCCAATCACGGCAATACTCTGTAAACTGTGTCGCATACCCATCTCAAAGTCGTTCGGATCATGTCCGGGGGTAACCTTGACCGCCCCTGAACCAAATTCAGGATCTACAAATTCATCTGCTATTACTGGAATTTCTCTGTCCATCAAAGGTAAAAGTACAGTTTTTCCAATAATGTTTGTATATCTGTCATCATCGGGATGAACGGCTACTGCAGTATCGCCCAACATAGTTTCCGGTCTGGTCGTAGCCACTGAAATATGACCACTACCATCTTGTAAAGGGTACTTAATATGAGTCAGACTGCCTTCACTGTGTTCGTGTTCT
>CAZKUS010000151.1:0-5552 GCA_964556025.1 uncultured Clostridia bacterium
AGTCGGCGAGGTAATTTGACCTCGCCGATCGGACAATAAATAATATATCACACTTCCATACTTTTTTCAAGGAATAAATTTGATTTTTGAAGACATTTTTTTAAAGCCCATCTTCACAACCTCTTTATAAACACATATTAGCTATCCTCTTGTTGCTTAGGTCTCATAGTTGGAAATAAAATCACATCTCTAATAGAGGTAGAGTTAGTTAAGAACATAATCAATCTATCTATACCAATTCCCAATCCACCTGTAGGAGGCATACCGTATTCTAACGCCTCTACAAAGTCTTCATCCATCATATGAGCTTCATCATCACCTTCATCCCTCTTCTCTGCTTGAGATTCAAAACGTGCTCTTTGATCTCTAGGATCATTTAATTCAGTAAACGCATTGGCAATCTCGCTTCCCCAAACAAACCCTTCAAACCTATAAGTCAAACGATCATCATGTTCATGTTTCCTCGCTAATGGCGATACAACCATCGGATAGTCTAAAATAAAAGTCGGTTGAATTAAAGTATCTTCCACTTTTTCTTCAAACACTTCATTAAGTGCTTCACCCCAGCTAGTACCGTTATCAACTTCTACTCCAGCTTTTGCTGCTGCTTTAACAGCTTCTTGATCCGATAAATCAGAAAAATCAATACCCGTAGCCTCTTCTACAGCTTCTATCATAGTTCTTCTAGGCCATGGAGGTGTGAAATCAATCTCAGTATCTTGGTAATTAATCACAGCTGTACCGAATAGCTTTTTAAGTATTTCGTAAATCATATTTTCAGTTAATTCCATCATATCATGATAATCTGTATTAGCCTGGTACAGCTCTAGCGAAGTAAACTCCGGATTGTGTTTTGTAGATATCCCTTCATTTCTAAAGATCCTACCTATTTCGTAAACTTTATCAAAACCACCGACAATTAATCTTTTCAGATGAAGTTCTGTAGCAATACGCATATAAAGTTTCATCTCTAATGTATTATGATATGTCACAAAAGGTCTAGCACTAGCTCCACCCGGTATAGTATGGAGAGTCGGGGTTTCCATTTCCAAAAATCCTCTGTCATCAAGATAATTTCTCATCTCTCTGATAACTTTACTTCTGATTTCAAATGTTTTTTTCACATCTGGATTCATAATCAAATCTAAGTAGCGTTTACGATAGCGGAGATCTACATCTTTAAGCCCATGCCATTTTTCAGGCAGAGGTCGCAGAGACTTACTCAATAGTTCAAACTTTTCGACTTCTACCGTAGTCTCTCCTCTTCTAGTAACAAACACAGTACCTGTAAAACCAATAATATCTCCCAAATCTAAATCTTTGTAAATTTGGTAAGCTTCTTCGCCCACATTATCTACCCGTGTGTAAACCTGTACTTGTCCACTTGCATCTTGTAGACTTGCAAAGCTAGCCTTCCCGTGACCTCTTTTTGCCATGAGCCTACCAGATAGTTTAACTTGTTCACCTGATTCGACTAGTTCATCTTGCTTATCTAAAATTTCACTAGCATAATGAGTTGCAGTAAATTTGTCACCAAACGGACTGACTTGTTGTCTTTCCATCTCTTGAGCCTTCTCATATCTCACATTTATCAGTTCATGCTCTCGCTCCATCTTTCCACCCCTTTTTTGGTTTTTGTTCAGTTAAAGTTAAATGTTGATAGCAATAAAATTTCCATTTTAGTTTAACACAACCTTCAACAAAGTTATGAGTCCCAGGCTTATTTTACCCGGGACTCTCTACCAGCAAATCCTTTAAAAAACACTTATAAACCAGTTCATCAAACAATCAGCTAACTAATTAACAACAAAGCAATTGAGTACTTCGTTATTTAATGTCCAATATTTCGTATTCAATAACACCGGCTGGAACTTTTACCTCCACTACATCTCCTACTTTTCTGCCTATAATAGCTTCACCTACAGGTGACTCATTAGAAATCTTTTGATCAGTTGGATCAGATTCAGCCGAACCCACTATAGTATATTCTATCTCTTCATCATATTCCAAATCTTTTATGAGAACTTGATTTCCTATGGATACTACTTTATTGTCTGTTTGATTTTCATCTACTATAGTTGCATTTCTAAGCATTTTTTCTAAAGTAATAATCCGACCTTCAATAAAAGCCTGCTCATTTTTAGCATCATCATATTCACTATTTTCACTGATGTCACCAAAAGAAATAGCTGTTTTGATCCTTTCAGCCACCTCTTTTCGTTTAACAGTCCTTAAGTGTTCTAATTCTTCTTCCAACTTTTCATAACCTCCAAGGGTCAAAACAACCTCTTTACCTTGATTAGAAGTTTCTCTACTAGCCATAATCTTCTCCCCTCTTTCTCAAAATCTTTGAGTATTAAAATTATATGCTCCCTGTAAAATAATATTTAATTTTGACAATAAAAAATTAATCTTTGGTCCACATAATTAAATAAATATACACCGTATAATCACCAAAGTAGCTTAAATATTACGTATATTTTTACTTACAGTAGGAACTTTATTCATTATTATAGCAATAATTTTTACAAATTTTGCTCTATTGTAAACTACAGTCACCGTTTTGTCAAATTGGTCTTTTCTGTTTTTATAATTTCCGTATTATCATTTTTAATAGCAAGTTTTCTTTTTGCATTTGTTTTTATTTGTTCAATAGTTTCTTGACTAACTGCCTTTTCGAAACTCCTAAAACCTGCTAAATTAAAACCGTGTTTTTTAGCTAGCTCACCTATACGTTCAACTTGTTCTATACTCAATTTTCTGCCCAAGGTATAACTTTCATATCTTTGTTCAAGTGCTAAAATCATAGTTTCTGCCATACAAGCATAGGCAGTCTTAGGTGGAAACCCAAAATTGAAATTGAAGTCCACGTCACCAGGAACTTCTACAACTCCCCCTTCTATCACCAGAATATCATCTCTAGCTTCTGCGACGCGCCAAGAAACATCTCTAGGCCGTGCCACATCACAAACTATTGCTCCTGGCTTCAATTCATTTCCTGTTATAACAGTATCCGTTGAACCTGTTACTGCTACGACAATATCCGCTTCAGCTAAACTATTAATATCTTTGGACACACGTGCTGCCATACCACTATCTTTTTGAATTTCAGCCGCAACAGTTTCTAGTTTAGCTTTTTCTCTACCTAATAAAGTGAGCCATCTTGATTCACGAGCAAATTTTTTAGCCATCACTTTACCGATCGCTCCACTAGCGCCAATTACTGCCACATGAGCTGTTTCATGTGTAAACCCCATCATTTGGCAAGCTTTTTTAACACCTTCTATGGCAGTGGCAACAGTATAGCTATTTCCAGTAGTAACAGGAATATTCAAATTTTTTGCTACAGTTATACCAGCATCCCCCACTACAGATGTCAATGCTCCTAGTCCGACAACTTTTGCTCCTAGCTCTTCAGCTTTTTTACCGGCCTTAATGATTTTGTTTAACACATAATCTTCCGAAAGTGTCATGATTTGATTGCTAGACAAAGGACAAGCCACAAACCAACCTTCAGCTTTATTATAAGAACTTTCCACTCCTTTTATTTCAGAAATTTTTAATGGTGGTAATCTGCCAAAAAGTTTTTCCAATACATTTTCTGGGAGAGTTTTTAAAAAAGGATACTTTTTTATAATATCACTATGATAAATAGGATGAAGTATGAAAGCAAACTTATCCATCAAAATACCTCCTTAAGGTAGCTATAGCATGACTGTTCTCCATGCCAAAACAGAGTGTTAACAGCCATAGGGTCTTCAACTCAATTCATCCTGGACTAATTTAAAGATCTGATTGTAGGAGAAAAATTCAATTCTGCCAACATACGTTGATAATCTTGAGCACTTAACTCCTGTTTTTCTTCTGTCAAAGAAATCAACAATGCTTCCATAACATTAGTTCCAAAAGCCCTTCCATTCCATGAGGGGGTAGTAGTAATCAAGTAACTGACTCCCAGTTTTTTCAATTCTTGTTCATCCTCTTCTGTCACAGTATTTGTAATAATCGTCTTATCTTCCAATTTATCTGGTAAGTACTTATTAATATAATGAAAATCACCACAGATTACATCAGCCCAGTAATAGTATTTTTTAAATTTGTCTATAGATTTTTTAAGTTTTCCTTTTTCGTTAGCAGAAGGATAGAGGTATTTAAAAGGCAATCTGCGAACAACAGGAAGAGCGGCGTTGGCTATGAGGCTTAAAATTTTCATTGATTTAACCGGTATGGGCAAACCTAAACTGAATATCACATCTCCATAAATGATCTCATTTCCGTACTGATGAATTGTCTCAGCCATTCCAAACCTATCTAAAGCTGATACCAACAATATTTTATCTGATTCATTAAGTAGTTCTTGATTTTGATACAACTGCTCTAGAGCAAATCTTTCTAAACTATTTTTTAAACCACTACCGTCGACAATAGGTGTTCTTTTGCAACATTCAACCACTTTTTGAGCATCATTCATAAGATAACGCCGCTTCCCTATTACGAGATATAAGTCCATCCCGCCCAAGCCAAAAGCATCGACTTTACCATCTAGTTCACTAACCAAATCTTTCATTTTTTCCAAATTTCCATCAGTACCTCTTCGCTCAATGAAAACACTTTCTCCCATTAACTCTTCTTCCACTTGATGATCCCTTTTTGAAGAGCCTAAACTAACACTTACCACATGCTTCATACGAAACTCACCACCTTTTACAAAAACTCACATATAACGGTGTGAAATTCTTCAGGAGAAACATATACATTCCCTTTAATAGGAGATTTTCCTATTTCTATCCCTATAACTTCTTTATTTAACAGAGCTTTAATCAAGTTTATGCGGTAATTTGATCCCAATACAACCACAATATCGTGAGCTCTGACTTCACTTGCCATTTCCATTATATTGTTAATCATTTCGTCACCTGTATTTTGCCGCAACCATTCCCATCTTTCATAATCTGTCATCAACAAAGTATACTCCACCCCATACTGATGACAAATATCCATAAGTTCTTGTTTATTCTCTATGGGGAATCCAATAACTGCTACTCTTCCTCCTTTACGAACTTCTCCTATTCCTTCTATTCTAGAAACAAAAGTTCGATCAACTTTAGTTATTTTACTCACTTCGCTCTGGCTATATCCTTGAGACCTAAGGGTAAGAATTCTCCTAACAGTTCCATCAATTTTATTGATATTAATCAATTTTTCCCCAATACGAACAAAATCGATATCCATATTATTCACCTCATAAAACATTCTATGTGCACAAATTGTTCACAATGTTTGTCAATATTTTACACAAAATTTGCAATTCTTGCAAACAGATGATCTAGTTGGACTTTTTGTGTATTTTAGATTTAGCCTTTGTTAAAGTTGAATGTTGATAGCAATAAAATTATTAATTGAACGATTTATGCGAGTTTGTTAATACATCTTAACTAATAAACAGAGGAAAATAAAAGAGCTCTGCCTTTCATGTAACAGGCAGAGCTCTTTTATTTAGGCTGTGTTAAAGTTGAATGTTGATAGCTGAACTCTTCAATTTCACATCCAAT
>CAZKUS010000152.1:0-5490 GCA_964556025.1 uncultured Clostridia bacterium
GATGACGTAGAATTTCATGATGGTGAACCTTTGACGGCAGAAGACGTTAAGTTCACTTTTGAGTGGATGAGCCATGAAGACTATGTCGGTCCAAGAGCCAGCAATTGGCAGTATTTAGAAGGATTTGACGAATACCGTGATGGTGAAGCTGATGAGTTAGAAGGAATTGAAATAGTAGATGATTACGAAATTGAATTCCATTTTGAAGAAGTTGATGCCTCTGCAGTGTATTATGTAAGTACCTGGGGCATTTCACCAAAGCATCAATGGGAAGATGTGTCAGTTGGTGAAAGAAGAGAAGCTGAAGAAATGACTAATCCAATAGGAACTGGCCCATTTGAGTTTGAAAATTATATTGAAGGTCAGCAGGTAGATTTGGTGGCTAATGAAGATTATCACAGAGGAGAACCTGAACTAGATAGCATTACGGTGGAAGTGAAAAGTCCGGATGTCGTTAGGGCTGATTTGGAGACAGAAGAAGTTGATATTAGTGAAGTTCCACCAGATGAAGGCGAGTGGGACGACTACGAAGCCCATGAAGAATTAAATCTTGAGTATTATCCCACTAACGGATATCAGTACATGGGTATGAATTTAAGAGACGAGACTATTTTTAGTGATTACGACGTAAGAGAAGCTGTCACTTATGCCATTAATAGAGAAGGCATTGTTGATGGTGGACTAGACGGTCTTGGGAAAGTACAAAATTCACACTTTTCACCAAATCAGTGGTGTTATGACGAAGACTTAGAAACGTATCCTTATGACCCTGATAAAGCTCAAGAAATTCTTGAAGACGCAGGATATGAACAAAACGAAGATGGAATTTACGAGCAAGATGGAGAGGTTTTAGAGTTTGACTTACTTTATCCTACTGGAGACGAACCAAGAGAGCAAGCAGCTTTAATTATCGAACAAGACTTACAAGAAATAGGTATTGACATCACTTTAGAATCACTTGAATTTGCTACGCTGAGTGACAGAGTGTTTGATGAACTCGATTTTGATGCATATTTGATGGGATGGTCTCTCGGTGCAGACCCAGATCCGTCAGGTATTTGGGGACATGGAGACAGATTTAACGCTGTTGGTTTCGATCATCCTGATAACGAAGAATTGATGGCCAATGCTTTAAGATCAACAGATAGGGAAGAACGCACTGAATACTACCATGAATGGCAGCAGTTACTGCAAGACGAGAAGCCTTATGTATTCTTGTATGCTGACTACGAAGGTTATGCTTACAATAACGATTTACAAGTGTTCCAACCAAACCCATGGAATATTTGGTATGGAGTCCATGAATGGTATGTGGAATAAGTGATTTATAATGTAGGGCCCCGCCCTTATTTTGGGGCGGGGGCCTTATTTACGAAAGGAGGCTTGAAATGTATCAATATATAGCCAGGCGAATACTTCAGTTAATTCCCACAATCATTGGAGTAACTCTCATAGTATTCTTAGTTATCAATGCAGCTCCAGGAAATCCCATGAGCGGTATGGTTGATCCGGATCTGTCACAAGAAGAAGTAGATAGACAATTAGATGAGATGGGGTTAAACGAACCGGTAATGCAGCGATATGGGAACTGGTTAACTGAGGTAATCCAAGGGGATTTGGGTTACTCGTTTAGGTATCATGTCCCAGTTACTACTCTCTTAGGGACAAGAATATTACCCACTTTTATGCTGTCGTTTTCGGCTTTATTCGTAAGTATATTGATTGCTGTGCCTATAGGAGTTTTATCTGCAACTAGACAATATTCTAAAACTGATAATTTCTTTACGGTCCTTGCTATAGGTGCTGTATCTATACCAGTGTTTTTTATAGGTATTTTATTAATTAAGTTTTTGGCTTTTGACTTAAGGTTGTTTCCTACCGGAGGCTATCCTACCTTTGATGCTGACGACACTACAATTAGCAGAATAACTCAAGTTTTGCATCATATGTTTTTACCTATGATAGCTCTGGCAGCAGCCCAGACAGCTAGATTTATGCGTTATACCAGGTCAAGTATGTTGGAAGTTGTTAAACAAGATTATGTTAGGACAGCTAGAGCCAAAGGCCTATCTGAGAAAATAGTAATATACAAGCATGCCTTGAGAAATGCTTTAATACCAGTAATTACTTTGCTCGGTCTTACTTTACCATTTTTATTTTCAGGAGCTATTTTAACAGAAACCGTGTTTGTTTGGCCTGGAATGGGTAGATTATTACTCGATTCCGTTCATGATAGGGATTACCCGCTATTAATGGGTATAAACCTATTCTTTGCCATGTTAGTAATGCTGGGCAACTTATTAGCAGATATATTATATGCTGTTGTTGATCCGCGCATTAAATACAATTAATGAATTATAGAAGGGAGTGGATGGCTTGAGTAACGCGACAACTTCTACTGCCCAAGAAAAAGTGCAACCTAAAGGGGTTGTTACTCCTAGACAATTAGTCTGGAAACAGTTTAAGAGAAATAGATTGGCTTTAATTGGGCTTTGTATTTTATTATTCTTTGTGATTGTATCAATATTGGCACCGGTTCTCGCTACTCATGATAGAGATTCTTATGACTTTACTGTTGCTGATGAGCCTCCTTCAAGTGAGCACTGGCTTGGCACAGATGAAATCGGTCGAGATATTTATACCCGATTGTTACATGGTGGCCGTGTATCTCTTTCTGTGGGAATAGTGGCCACATCGATTCAGTTGGTTATTGGGATTATCTTGGGCTCCATAGCGGGCTACAAAGGTGGAATGGTTGACACAGTCATAATGAGAATTACCGATATGGTGTTGGCATTTCCTTTCTTAGCTATGGCTATTACAATTGCAGCAGTCCTCGGACCGAGTATTTATAACACCATGATCGTAATCGGTGTTTTGGCAGCACCGAGAACCTGTAGAATTATCAGGGGCGAATTTTTAAAGATCAAAAATACTGATTATGTTCGTGCTGCGAAAGCCCTAGGTATCAGAGAATTTAGAATGGTTGCCAGGCATATGATTCCCAATGCGCTGCCACCTTTAATTGTTAATGCTACATTGTCAATGGCCACTGCAGTGTTAGTTGAAGCTGGACTTTCTTTTTTAGGATTAGGCGTTGTACCGCCACAACCTAGTTGGGGTAATATGCTGGAAAGAGCCAGGAACTTACGCATAGTTGAAAATTACTGGTGGATGTACGTTCCGCCAGGTCTAATGATCTTCTTGACTGTGTTGAGTATTAACCTGGTAGGGGACGGCTTGCGTGACGCTTTAGATCCCAGACTGAAGCAATAGGGGGGAGTACTTTGGACGAACTATTGAAAGTAAATAATCTAAAAACGAATTTCTATACAGATGACGGGGTTGTTAGAGCAGTTAATGATGTCAGTTTTTCTGTAAAACCTGGTCAGATTCTTGGAATAGTTGGAGAGTCTGGTTGTGGAAAAAGTGTAACTTCTATAAGTATTATGAGATTGATTCAAGACCCCGGTAAGATAGATGGTGGAGAAGTGTTATTTAAAGAAGAAAATCTCCTGAATTTTTCTGAAGGACAGATGAAAAAGATCAGGGGTAATGATATTTCCATGATTTTTCAAGAACCTATGAGTGCTTTGAACCCAGTATTCACTGTTAGTGATCAGCTTGGAGAGGCCATCAAGCTTCATCAGGGATTAAATACTAAAGAAGCTGAAGAAAAAGCGTTAGAGATGTTGAAAAGAGTGGGAATTCCAAGACCGGAAGCTATTTTAAACGAATACCCGCACAGTTTGAGTGGTGGTATGTGTCAAAGGGTTATGATCGCTATGGCACTATCATGTAATCCTGATCTCTTAATCGCAGATGAGCCTACTACAGCTTTGGACGTAACAATACAAGCGCAAATTTTGAATCTAATTAAAGAATTGAAAGATGATTATAACTCTTCAATCATGTTAATTACGCATGATTTAGGAGTAATAGCCGAAATGTCTGATCATGTTATAGTTATGTATACTGGAAGAATTGTAGAAAACACTGATGTGGTAACATTGTTTAAAAATCCCAGGCATCCCTATACCATTGGGCTGATTAATTCTCGTCCAGATATAAAAGAAGAACTTAAAGAGCTGAAAGCCATTCCCGGTTCGGTTCCAAATTTGTTGGAAATGCCCGTGGGATGTTCTTTCCACCCACGTTGTGAATACAAATCTGAAAAATGTGAACAAGAACCTCCTCCAATGGTGGAACTAAATGAGAATCACAAAGTCAGATGCTGGCATGTTGATGCTACTGGAGGTGAAAGTTAACTTGTCTGCTGAGCCGATTTTAAAAGTTGAGAACTTAAAAAAATATTTTCCCATAAGAGCAGGTATACTATCTAGAGTTGTTAACCATGTGAAAGCAGTTGATGGAATTAGCTTCAATGTATATCCCGGAGAGACTTTTGGACTTGTGGGTGAGTCAGGTTGTGGTAAATCTACCACTGGCTTAACGCTCTTAAATCTCCAAGAAGCGACTTCCGGTAATGTTGAATTTCAGGGAAAAATTATTAATGAAATAAATAAAGAAGAACTGAGAAAACTAAGGAAAGATATGCAGATAATATTTCAAGACCCTTTTGGATCTTTGAACCCTAAGATGATGGTGGGGGATGCTATTAGTGAGCCATTAGAAGAACACGGGGTTACTAAAGGAAAAGAGACTAGGGATAGAGTGATTGAAATGTTGGAAATTTGCGGTCTGGAAGCTTCACATTACTACAGATATCCTCATGAATTTTCTGGAGGACAAAGACAGAGGATCGGTATTGCCAGATCACTAGCACTTAATCCCAGTTTTGTGGTTGCCGATGAACCCATATCAGCCTTGGATGCATCAATACAAGCTCAAATAATGACCTTGCTGGAAGACTTACAGGAAGAATTTAATTTCACTTACATTTTTATAGCACACGATTTAACTGCAGTGAAATACCTGTGTGATAGAGTAGCAGTCATGTACTTGGGGCACATTGTCGAATTGTCTTCTACGAACAAACTATTTTCAAATCCTATGCACCCCTATACGCAAGCACTCATTTCAGCTATTCCAGTCATGGACCCTTTGGCTGATAAAGAAAAAATTCTTTTAGAAGGAGATATACCAAGTCCTGTGAATCCACCTGCTGGATGTAGGTTCCACACTAGGTGTAGAATGGCTGAAGATAAGTGTAGTCAAGAAGTACCAGAACTTAGAGAAATGGAAGATGGGCATTTTGTGGCCTGTCATTTGGTATAACTTTAACTGAACCTAGTTGAAAACTGGAGGAATTTATATGTATCCCTTCAAAAAAGTGGATTACGAGCAAAAAGAATTTACTGAAGAAGAAATTGAAAAAATCAAGAAAAATAGTGAGGAAATGGATTGGTCTGATTTCTTAGCTATGACTATTGCAGGACTTCAGCTGTTGATTCCAATGGTGATATTGTTAATTATTAGCTGTACAGTAGTGGCGTTACTTTTCATGTTTATTTGGGGATAGTTAATTTT
>CAZKUS010000153.1:0-5485 GCA_964556025.1 uncultured Clostridia bacterium
ATTGTTTCAGGAAATGCTCAGAGAAGGGTTCCAACGTTATTATGAGCAAATTAAGATAGATGATGACAATGATTGTATTTGGAGTAAAATGGAAAACTTTTTGTGCGATAATATTTCATTTGTACAAGACAATAGACAGATTGCCTGTTTGCTGCTGACTAATAATCATCCATTCCATGAAAAACTGGCCAGCGAAATCTTAGAAGTGAGAAAACGTATCTTGCAAGATTTGGAATATCATTTTCAACTGGCTTGTCAACAGAAGATAATACAACATTCTCAACCTGCTTTGCTGGCCAAAATGTTTTGGGGATCCGTAGTTGAGGTCATCACGTCTATGATTATTATAGATAATAACCCACCTGATCATGAGGCGATATCATGTATGATTAGAACTTATCGATGCGGTGTGGAGGTTTAACCAGTCAATCGGCTAATCAAACTGAATAGCAATTCTAAGATAATGCCTAGAAAAATTCTAACGACAAAGAAAAGAACTGCTACGATTACTACTACAAAAAGTACGGTTAAAATTATATCCCATGCTGAAGGTGATTGTTTATTTTGAGTCATTGTATTGACACCCTTTCTAAATTTTATGGATTTGACTTTTACAATTGATAAAAAACAACAGATAAACGTACAATCATATAAAATAAGATATTGAAATTTTGATTATGAGGTGTATAATACAAATTGAGGCTGGATAACTAGTTGGTTAAATTTATTCAGCCTTTCTTTTATCATATTTGATGACTGGGTAGTCAGTCAAGAAAAATTTTTAGGTGGTGAAAAAATGAAGTTATTAGTATTAATATTAAGTTTTGTTTTTTTATTTATCCCTATTTGGGAAATTGCTACAACTGCAGAAGCTCACCAGGAGAAAGAAGAGGGTGATGAGTTTCAATTAGATGTTTCTGAAGCTAGAGAAAAAGCTCTAGAAAATTCACCTGAAGCGGAAAAAGTAAGGATACAATTAGAACAATTGGATACCGGTGTAGAAATGGCGGAAAATCAACACAGCCAGTTAGAAAATTTGCAAGATGATGTAGATGAATTCGAAGAAGACTTGGAAGAGATGTTGACAGATCCAGATCTGTATGATGAAGAAGATTTGGAAGAAGAAGTTGAAGAAGCTATTGAAGAATTTTTAGAGGAAATAGGTGAAGCTACGGATGAGGTTGATGATGAAATAATAGAATCTTTAGCTGAGCTTTTTATCACACCAATGGAAAATTTAGAAAGTGAAATTGAGTACTTAGGCTTTCGAATAATTTCGGCTTTAGATGATTTAGATATTGATTCTGAATTGGAAGACTTGGTTTTAGAGGCAGAACAAGCTAAGCGTGAGCTAAAACAACAACGAGATACTGCTCAATTAGAGTGGGAACAGGGACAAGAACAAATTAAGTTTCAAGCAGAAGCCATGTATGTAGGGATATTGATGTTACATGATGTTATGGATTTTCTAGATAGATCTTTAGATGTTATGGAAGAACAAGTAAACGAGATTAAAACGAGAAAAGAAGTGGGAGAAACTGTAGAGTTAGAGCTGGATGCTGTCAAATTAGAAAAAGAACAGTTGCAACAGCAAAAAAGAGAATTAGAAACTCAATATAACGAATTGCGGAGAGAGTTTTCTAAACAGATAGGAAAATCTTTAGATACTCAATATGAACTTAAATCAGTGGAACCTGATAAAGAAGAATATCAAACTGACAAATTAGTATCTGAACTTCTAGAAGACGGAAAAGAAGTTGAAATTTTGGAACAGGAACTAAAATTTGCTGAGGAAAATGAAGAATGGGCTGAAGATAATCATGGTTTTTATTCTACAGAATTAGATATGGCAGAACTAGAAACTGAGATGGCAGAACATAAACTAGAAACAGGTAAAACAGAGTCAGAACAGGTGCTTCTAAATGTCTATGATACCCATTTAGATACTAAATCTCAATTAGAATTGTCAGAGCAAGCTGAACAATTACAAGAAGAGTATTTTGAGGGTATGTTGATTCAAGAAGAATTGGGGATGGTTGCTGATATTGAAGTGTTATCAGATGAGTTGGATAAAGAGGAAACGGAGTTACTTAATAATATTGCTGAGTTACAATTGTATCTGTCAGAACAACAATTGGAATATGTTCAAAAAGGGTTCCTAACCGAAAATTTATTAGATGAACTAGATATTGAAGAAATGGACAGAAATGGTGAAGATATCCAGGAAAGTGAAGACGAATTCGATCAAGAAGGTGAAGATATGGATTTAAATGGATTGGAAAATGATATAGAGGAAAATGGATTTTAAAGTGAACAAGGGGGGATATGTATGTCTGAAAACCGACATGAAAATAACCAAGAATATATTGATAATAACAAAGTTAGTAAAAAAATAGAACTTTCCAAGAAAAAGTTAATTATATCTTTGATTTTACTAATTGCCATAGGTTCTGGTGGGTACTTCGCCTATCAAGAATTAACTGAAGAAGAAGTAGTAGTGGAAGAAGAGCTTCCTCTAGTTGAAGTTGACAGGCCCAAAGAAAAAAACATGGAGAAACAAACTACTTTGATCGGGAATGTTGATCCAACTGACAATAGGGTAGTAGTACCGGAAGTATCGGGAGAAGCTGAAAATATATATGTAGAGAAAGGAGATCATGTAGAAGAAGGGGATCTATTAATGGAATTGGATGATGAAGATTATAGATTACAGCTTCAGGAAGCCAGAGCAGGAGTCGATGGAACACGATCTAAACTACAAGAGGCGAAAGAGGGAGCTAGAACTGGGAAAGAAGAAGAAGCGAAAACAAGTGTAGAACGAGCTCGAGACGCCAAAGAACAGATGGAAAGAGAACTGGAACGAGTTGAAAGGTTGTATGAAGAAGGTTATGCATCAGAACAAGAATTAGAACAAGTGGAATTAAGATACAGTAATGCCGAAGAACAATTAAATGCGGCCGAGGGATTTAAGGATACTGTAGAAGAAGGTGCGAGAGAAGATGAATTAGATGCATTAAGAGCTCAAGTTGATAGGGCCGAAACTGGTGTACAATTGGCCCAAAATATGGTTGAAAGAACACAAGTGACTGCACCATCTGATGGTGAAATTATAATGGTTGATACTGAAGAAGGTGAATTAGTGGGTTCGGAATCGCCAGCTTTTGCAGTACTGGATACTGAAAGCTTTCAGGTAGTTGCTGGACTTCCTGAAACTTATGTCAATCAAGTTAATGAAGGAGATCAAGTAGAGCTATCAATACCTTCAGCTAAAGAAGAAACTTTTTCGGCAATGATTCATTATATAGGGCAAGTTCCTCCTGAAAAAGAGGGCGGTTCTGGATATCCAGTTGAAATAGATTTGGAACAGGAGTTAGAAGAAAAAGTTCGATCTGGCATGTATTCTCGAGTTAATGTAACTTTGGAAGAGTCTGAACAAGCTCTTGTTATACCTCAACATGCCATTATAGAAGAAGGTGGAGAGACAGGGGTTTATACTGTTGACAAAAAATCTGACAACCAAGAGGTAGAATTTAATACTGTAGAAACAGGAATTAATCAAGATAGCTATAAGGAAATTGTATCAGGTATAGAGAAGGAAGAGTATGTAGTACTGGAAGGATTTGAAGAAATCGTAGACGGCACTGAAGTAGAAGCTGTGAGAATGGGTGATGATTCATGAACTTACCTAAAATAGGTATTAAACAACCTGTTGGGGTTTTAATGGCAATACTTGCTGTTTTATTGATAGGTTTTATTGCAGTATCTGAGACCCCTATAGATCTTTATCCTGATATTGATTTACCTGCTGTAATGATTGTTACTGAGTATGAAGGGGCCGGCCCCGAAGAAGTGGAAAATATGGTTACATCACACTTAGAAGAAGCGTTAGCTACAGTAGATGGTATTGACACTATTATGTCAACTTCACGACCAGGTGAAAGTGAGATTATTGTCAGATTTGACTGGGGTACGGATATGGATTTTGCCGCTTTAGAAGCCAGAGAGATGATTGATATGGTAATGGAAGAGCTGCCTGATGATATAAGCCAGCCTTCAGTTATGCAGTTAGACCCTGATATGTTACCTGTTGTCCAGGCAGGTATGGAAGGTGATCAAGAAGAACAAGAGATGACTGAACTGGCCGAAGATGTAGTAGAAACTAGACTAGAGGCATTGGATGGTGTGGCCTTAGTAGAAGTTGCCGGTGGTGTGGAAAGGGAAATACAGCTTCACATTGATCCCTATAAAATGTCTAATCATGGTATATCAATAGAAGAGCTAGGTGAATTATTATACGCCTCAAACGTAGATGCTTCTGGAGGTGAAGTAGAAGATGGCAGACGGGAATATTTAATAGAAGTAGAAGGAGAATTTGATACTGTAGAGGAAATAGAGGAATTGATAGTGACTGAATCTGGTGGAGTTCCTGTAAGATTAGGAGAAATAGCTGAAGTAAAAGATACAACTGAGAGGCAGCGTCCTATCACTAATATAAATAAAGAACCTACAGTTTCTGTATCTGCACAACAAGAAAGTGAAGCCAATACCGTTGAGGTTGCCAGTGAAGTGAGAACTGAGTTGGAACAGTTAGAGGAAGAACTTCCCGGTAATGTTAAATTTGATGTTGCTTCTGACCAAAGCGAATTTATAGAAGATTCTATAAGGACATTGATAAATATGGGTGTGAGTGGAGCTATTATAGCTATGGTGGTGTTGTGGTTATTCCTAGGGAATATTCGCTCCACAATTATAATTGGTTTAGCGATTCCCATCTCTATTATAGCTACTTTTAATTTAATATATTTTCAAGATTATACGATTAACCTGATCACTCTAGGTGGATTGGCTTTGGGAATTGGAATGATGGTGGACAGTGCCATCGTTATTTTGGAAAATATATTTCGCAAGCGTGAAGAGGGATTATCTCCAGTTGATGCAGCCGTTGAGGGCAGTAAAGAGGTGACAGGAGCTATAATCGCTGCCACAATTACTAGTGTAACCGCTTTTTTACCCATAGTCTTTGTTGAAGGGGTTGCGAGTGTTATCTTTGCTCCTTTGGCGTGGACTGTAACCTTTGCTCTTGCCAGTTCATTAATAGTTGCGGCCGGTGCAATACCATTAATGACTACCAAGTTTATCAGCCCTGATACAAAAGTGTCACAGAGGACAAATAGAGTGACAATTGCTTTCGATAGATTATTGACATGGCTGACTAGTAAATACGAAAAGATTATTACCTCTGGTTTGAATAGACGTAAAATAGTAGGTGGATTATTCATATCTTTGCTAGTGATTACCGGAGCCATGGTACCTTTAGTCGGCTTTGAGTTTTTACCACCCTTAGATACTGGAGAAATATCAGTAAGTGTTGATGCCCCTGTGGGTACTCCCATTGACCAAACAGAAGAAATAGTAAATGAATACGAAGAAATTATACAAGAAATACCAGAAGTGGAAACTGTCTTTACTAGTATTGGGGGAGGAG
>CAZKUS010000154.1:0-5458 GCA_964556025.1 uncultured Clostridia bacterium
GTGATTTCAGTTATGAGTTAGTGGCAATCTTACAAATTAGGCCCAGTCAAAGTTTAATGTTGATAGCAATAAAGAATATTTCAGCGCCAAAAGGAGTGATTATATGGCACAAAGTAATGTGTGGTCAAAAGGAATAATATCAGATATTCAAAGGAAAAGTAGTGAAGGTAAATCCGGACTGCGCGGTTTTGGAACCAATCGTCAGTTGCCGGGCCTTGATGATTTGCAAATAGTCCCTGGTCAACTGCATAAATCACCTTATGATAAATATAGAGAAACAATTAACACTCAAGTAACTATTGGTGAGCAGGTTAACAAGCCGTTGGTACTAGACTCGCCTCTTATGATAGCGGCAATGTCATTTGGTGCTATTAGTGAGCCCGGTAAAGTGGCTTTTGCTTATGGGGCTGCACTTACAGGGATAGCTACCAATACCGGAGAGGGTGGCATGCTCGACAAAGAAAGAGAAGTGGTACATAACCATGGTTATAATGGGAAGATAGTTTCTCAATGGTCGACGGGTAGATTTGGAGTTGGAGTGGATTATCTGCGCTCTTCTGATGCTGTGGAGATAAAAATCGGTCAGGGAGCCAAACCCGGCATGGGTGGCCATTTAATGTTGGAAAAAATGACTCCCAAAATAGCTTCTATTAGAGGACTTTTCGCTGAGACCGATGCTCTTAGTCCATGCCGTCATTTGGACATAGATTCAGTAAATGATTTGAAAAAACATATTACCATGATCCGTGAAGTGACTGATAATGAAATTCCTGTGATTGTAAAATTAGGTCCTGGAGATGTGTACGAAGATGTGCGTCAGGCAGTGGATTTAGAACCCGATGCCATTGCTGTAGATGGTGGAGAAGGAGGGACTGGATGTGCTCCCAGTATAGTTTTAGAACATGCTGGAGTTCCTACTTTAGGAGTGTTTTCTGCAGCTGCACAAGCTTTTCAAGATACTCGAGCCAGAGAATTGGGGATCAAACTTATTGTTTCAGGTGGAATCAGGCATGGAGGAGATGCTTATAAAGCTTTAGCTCTTGGGGCTGATGTGGTGAGTATTGGAACGGCTGCCATGATAGCAATAGGGTGTACTGGTTGTCAGATGTGTCACTCCGGTATCTGTCCCCAAGGTGTTGCAACTCAAAAAGATGAACTGACTGACAAGTTAGATTGGAAAGAAGCGGGGGAAAACTTAGCCAATTATCTGCTAACTATTAAAGAAGAGCTGATAACCTTAACAGCTTTATCAGGAAATGACAGTGTGAGTAGGCTGTCTAAAGATGATTTGGTTGCCTTAAATTACGATGTTGCTAAAATAACAGGAGTAAATCTCATGGGGGAAAAAAAGTAGTATCATGGGGCAAAAGCAGTAATAAGCTGTAAAACTTGAGTTGTTTTAACTTATTGGCTCTGTTATATTCTGTTGTTGATAGCTTGATAATAGTTCAACTCAACTTGTGTTAATTGAATGCTGGCTGTTATTAGTGCTGTAGCCTAATCATTAAGTACTAATGACAGCCAGTTTTTGTCAACCAAACGCTTTAATACACTAATAATTTACCGAATTCCATGAATTTTAAAAATTTGCAGGATTTTGTCGACTGCATGTTTAATTAATACATTAAAAGCGGAACAATGTTCCGCAAATAGGAATAAATAGGAGGGGTAGAATGGCAAAACCATCAATTAACGATTTGCAAAAAATGAAGGACAACGGAGAAAAAATCAGTATGATCACTGCCTACGATTATGGAATGATGACTCAAGTAGATCAAGCTGATATTGAGATTGTCTTGGTTGGAGACTCAGCAGCTATGGTGATGTTGGGCTATGAGGATACTCGCCCTATAGGTATGGATGAAATGGTTTTATTTTCAAAGGCGGTTACCAGAGCAGCCCAAGAAACATTTATTGTAGGGGATTTACCTTTTATGAGCTATGAAGTTGACGCACAAGAAGCGGCGAGAAATGCAGGACGACTTATGAAAGAAGGTCTTGTGGATGCTGTGAAATTGGAAGGTGGTCAAGAAGTGACCGAAAGTGTAAGTGCCATTGTCAATGCTGGAATACCTGTCATGGGGCATATCGGTTTGACTCCACAGAAGATTGCTATGTTGGGTGGATTTAAAGTCCAGGGCAAAAATACAGAAATGGCCATGGAGCTAGTCAAAGATGCCAAAGCTTTGGAAGAAGCGGGTGCATTTGCCATTATATTAGAAGCTATACCGGCTTCACTAGCTAAGATCGTTACTGAACGGGTTAATGTCCCGACTATTGGAATAGGCGCAGGCCCTAATTGTGACGGTCAAGTACTAGTTCTTCACGATATGCTGACTATGTTTGATAAATTCGTACCCAAATTTGTTAAACAGTATGCGGATATTGGGAAAGAGATCAGAACGGCTTTAGATGAGTATTCACAAGAGATTAAAAGCGGCCAATTTCCGGAAAAAGAGCACAGCTTCAGCATGAAAAGTGAACAAGTACAAGAGTTGGAAAAAATGTTGTCAGAGCAGCTGGATGAATAAGCGGTTATATTAAAGATTCAATGAAGCCATTAAAAAGTTGCTGTTAGAATCAACTTTAACTGAGTAAAAAAAGAAACATATAAATTATAGGGGGGGTGATGTAGATTAAAGTTGCTGTAATCGGAGCAGGAGCCATGGGTTGTTTAATTGGTGGCCATTTGGCTAAATCAGGGCATCGCGTAGTATTAGTAGATGTCTGGCAAGCGCATGTTGATAAAATTAACAGAGATGGTTTGACTTTGGTTTCGGGCAATGGATCAGAACAGATCCCTGTACAAGCTGTAACTGATTCGTCTCAAATTTCTGATACCATGGATCTATTAATTGTATTCGTAAAATCCTATCATACTTGGACAGCCATTAACGCCAGTGAAAACTTAATTGGAGAACGAACGCGTGTGTTGACTCTACAAAATGGAGCCGGCAATGCCGAAACAATCGCTGAATTTGTACCTAAAAGTCAAGTGTTAGCAGGGACGACAGCGCATGGTGCAAATATCAAAGGACCTGGAGAAGTGATTCACGCTGGTAAAGGGCATAGTTATTTGGGTAGGGTCGATGGCAAGTCAGCAGATCAAACGGAAAAGGACATTGTTGACATGCTCAACGCATCAGGGTTTGAGACCAGTTATGAGGCAAACATTATGGGACTTATTTGGGATAAATTATTGGTCAATGTAGGCATCAATCCTTTAACCGCACTATTAGAAGTCAAGAACGGAGAACTTTTAGAAATTTCCGAAGCAGAGAAATCGCTAGAATTACTCGTTTCAGAAGGGGAACAAGTGGCTCGCAGCAGTGGTATTTCTTTACCTCACACCGATCCAGTAGAATACGTCAAATCGATCGCGCAAAAAACCAAGGATAACAGATCTTCAATGCTTCAAGACATGAGTCGTGGGGGTAAGACAGAAATAGACTATATCAACGGAGCGATTGTTAAACAGGGAGGTAAAGTAAACTGTGAAACGAAATACAACCAATTGATTGTTCATCTGATCAAAGCCAAGGAAAAAGCGGTTAAAGATCATTAATTGGTAAAGGAGCAATAACTATGGACATTATGAAAGGGGCCGATAAAACCTTATATGTCTTGGAATATATTCTTTCACATCAGGACACAGAATTTAGCGTCACCTGTCTGGCTAAAGAGCTGGGTTACAGTAAAACGGTAATGCACCGCATATTACAAACACTACTGTATCGCGGCTATCTCAGCCAAAATGAACAAGTGGGATGTTACACTATTAGCCCGAAGCTTATGGAATTAGGCTCAAAGGCACAGGAAAAATTCGGTCTACTGGAAGTGGCCAGGCCTCATTTGAAAACCCTAAATCAAAAAACGGGTGAAACAGTAAATATCGGGGTGTTGACGGGTGTGGAAGTGACATATTTAGATAAAATCGACAGCACTAACTTTTTGCGTACTGACTTACGGGTTGGTACAAGGGTTCCCGCTTATTGCTCCGCCTTGGGAAAAGCCCTGTTCAGCTTTCACTGTGATGACAGCATTTTAGATCAAATTTCGTTTCAGCAATTCACTGACAGAACCATTACTGATCGAGATGGGTTAAAACACGAGCTGGCTAATATTAAAATGCAGGGCTACGCACTGGACAATGAAGAGTATATTCCAGGTGTTCGCTGTCTAGCTGTACCCATTGGCAGAGGAGCTAAAGCTATGCCCGTAGCTATCAGTGTGGCAGGTCCTACTTTTCGTTTGACTGGTGACAGATTGATGGAGTTGGTTGATAATCTGAAGCAAGTGGCGGTTGATTTGGATGACAAATTTTACGGTCGAGCTATAAAAAATGAGGAGGGTTAAGTATGAAAATTACTGTGGTGGCTAGCGTGTTGTTGTTATTGGTGGGGACAGTTTTGGGACTTACCGGCTGTGATGACACGGAGGAAATTACTTTAGAAGCGGGTCATTCGGTGGCGGAGGGGCACCCCTATCACCTTGGATTAGAAGAATTTGCCGATACTGTTAATGAAGAAACGGGTGGTGAAGTAGATATAAGTATCTACCCAGACGCACAATTGGGATCTGAACGGGATATGATTGAAGGTCTACAAATCGGTTCTGTAGACATTGTGGTAACTTCGACAGGGCCGGTAGATGCTTTCGTACCCGAAATGGGAGTGGTGGATCTGCCTTTCCTATTTGAAGATGAAGACCATGTAGACAGAGTACTAGAAGGAGAAATTGGTGAGGATCTTCTAGCAGAATTTGAATGTACAGATATCATAGGCTTGGCTTTCTGGGAAAACGGTTTCAGGCAGCTCACCAACTCTGATAGACCTATTGAAGAACCAAGCGACTTAGAAGGATTGACATTGCGAACCATGGAAAATGAAGTGCACCAGGCTAGTTTTGAAGAACTCGGTGCCGATCCCACAGCTATGGAATGGGGAGAGGTGTTTACATCTCTGCAACAGGGCGTTATAGACGGACAAGAAAACCCTATCCCGATAATTTACAATGAAAATCTGTACGAAGTGCAGGACTATTTGAGTTTAACTGGACACTTTTACTCACCAGCTTTGCTGCTTATCGGTGAAGAAACTATGGAAGAAATCCCAGAAGAACATCACGCAGTTATCGAAGAAGCGGCCGTAGAAGCAGCAGAATATCAAAAAGCTCAGGTGAGAGAACAAGAAGCTGAACAAATAGATGAGTTAGAAGAGTTAGGTATGGAAATAAACGAACCTGATCAACAGGCATTTTTAGACGCGACTGAGTCGGTATATGAAGAGTTTGAAGATGATTTTGGTGCTGACTTAATTGAAGAAATTTTGAATCATTAAAACTTTTAGATTATTTTAATGATTCAACAAAATGCAAATAGATGAGGGCGAGTGGATAGCTCGTCCCATCTATTCTTTAAGATCTAGTATCGCCAACCATTGCCAACATTAAAGAATTT
>CAZKUS010000155.1:0-4336 GCA_964556025.1 uncultured Clostridia bacterium
AACCCTATTTTTTAGTTAGCAGAGTTGATCGTAGGCGGTTGAAACAATGAGAGCAGTAGTACAGAGAGTTAGTGAGTCATCTGTCAAAGTTTCTGAAAATGAAGTTGGAAGTATAAAAATAGGTTTAAATGTATTATTGGGTGTGGCAGAAGAAGATGATGAAGCTGATTTGAACTACATGGTAGATAAAATTGTGAATTTACGGATTTTTGAAGATGAACAGGGAAAACTTAATTTATCTGTCAAAGATATTGAAGGGGAAATTCTGGTAGTTAGTCAATTTACCCTTTTAGGAGATTGCCGTAAAGGTCGAAGGCCAAATTTTATGAAAGCTGCATCACCTGAAAAAGCTGATGAAATATATCAAACATTTGTAGATAAAGTGAAATCAGAATACGGTTTAGATGTGAGTACTGGTAGCTTTAAAGAACATATGGAAGTGAATATTGTCAATGATGGTCCTGTGACGATATTACTAGATAGTAACAAAAAATTTTGAGGTTACTGCTTTAACTGTGTAATTATTAGGGCTATAGAAAAAATTAGAAGAGGAGGATATCATATGATTATAGAAAAAATGGTAGTAGGTGATTTAGGGGCTAATTGTTTCATTATAGCCTGTGACAGGACTAAAGAGGCCATGGTGATTGACCCAGGAGGGGAAGGTAGAAAAATATCTGATAAAATTTCTTCTCTACAAATTAAGCCCAAATATATCATTAATACTCATGGTCATGTTGATCATATCGGGGGGAATGACTATTTAAAACAGTTAACAGATGCAGTTTTAGCTATTCACCCGGATGATGCGAACATGCTGACTGATCCTGACCAAAATTTGTCATCTTTTACCGGTAGCCAGATTAGAAGTCCAGAGGCCGATGAATTTCTTCGAGAAGGGAAGGAAGTAAAACTTGGTGACTTAACTGCTGAAATTATAGCTACACCAGGACATACTCAAGGTGGTATATGTATTCAAATAAATGAGAACTTGTTTTCTGGGGACACTTTATTTTTAGAAGGGATTGGACGTTGTGACTTACCCGGTGGTGATTACGAGCAACTAATCCAATCGATACAAAAAAAGTTAATGGTTAAAAGTGAAGATATCACTGTTTATCCTGGTCATGGTCCAGCTACCACTATTGGGCATGAAAAAAACAATAATCCATTTTTGACAAGGTAGATTTGTTGTTATAAAATATATTAAAATTGTAAATTGCCAACGGACAATAGCGTTGAAAGGAAGAGTAGACTAGTACTGTTTTAACAGGGAGGGACTCCTAGACTGGAAGAGTCCTAAAATGAGCTGGTTGAACAACATCCTGGAGCTGGAAGGTCGAAATCTAAGTTTTGAAATAGGCTCAACTAAAGTTAACTGTTGATAGTTATAAAAAAGCGCCTTGTAATAAAACTGAGAATAGGCTTTCCCCCGTTATACCAGGGTTAATGGTAGAGTGAGTACTTTAGAAGGTGCTAATTGAGGTGGTACCGCGGGAAAAAGTTCCCGTCCTCGGCTATGGTCGAAGGCGGGAACTTTTTATTGCTATCAACACCTGATCTGTGCTGAACAGGTTCAACTCTCTCTCCAAAGGGTTACAGAGAGAATTGTTGAGACTATAACATAAAAAATTTTTATAAGGGGGCTATTGTTATGAAAAGAAGTCATTTTTGTGGCAAGTTGAATAAAGAACATGTAGGACAGCAAGTTACATTGAAAGGGTGGGCAGACAATAGGAGAGATCATGGGCGACTAATTTTTGTTGATTTACGCGATAACACAGGTTTTGTACAGATTGTCTGTGATTTTGAAACTAACCCAGAAGCTTTAAAAACAGCTGATGCTGTTAGATCAGAATATGTTTTAGAAATAACTGGAACTGTGAGGGAGAGATCACAAGAAAATGTAAATCCAGATCTAAGTACAGGGGAGATCGAAGTTGATTGTGATTCTATTGAAATTTTAAATACATCAAAAACTCCACCATTTTTTATAAATAGGGAAGTGGACGTAGATGAAAATATACGTTTAACTTATAGATACTTAGATCTAAGAAGACCTCCTATGCAGGAGAATATTCAGTTACGTCATAAAATGACAAAGCAAGTGAGGGACTTTTTGGATGAACAAGGATTTATTGAAGTAGAAACTCCTATGTTGACCAAAAGCACTCCTGAAGGTGCTCGAGATTATCTGGTACCTAGTAGATTACATTCTGGATCATTTTATGCACTCCCTCAGTCACCACAGTTGTTTAAGCAGCTGTTAATGGCATCAGGTGTTGAAAAATATTTTCAAATAGCTAGATGCTTTCGTGATGAAGATTTACGAGCAGACAGGCAGCCAGAATTTAGTCAGATTGATATAGAGGTTTCTTTTATGGAACAAGATGAATTTTTGACGATGATGGAAAAGATGGTTGCAGAGCTGTTTGAAAAATTATTAGGTGTGGAAGTGCCCCAACCATTTTCAAGAATTACCTATGATGAAGCTATGGAAAAATACGGAACTGACAGCCCCGACTTGCGTTTTGGTTTAGAATTACATGATGTTTCAGACCTAGTAGAAAATACGGATTTCAAAGTATTTAGAGAGACTGTTGCAAAAGGGGGACAAGTAAAAGGCATATCAGTTCCGGCTGCAGATAGATTCAGCAGAAAAGATTTAGATGATTTGACGGAATTTGTACAAGAGTTTGGAGCTAAAGGTTTAGCTTGGATGGTATTGGAACAAGACGAAATAAAGAGTCCTATAGCTAAGTTTTTTAAAGATGGAGAAATAACTTCGATTAAGGAACGTATGGACGCTGATACGGGAGATGTGTTATTATTTGTAGCTGATGAGCCGGAAGTAGTAGCAGAATCACTGGCTAGACTGAGACTACATTTAGCAGATAAGTTGGAAATGATTCCAGAAAATGAGTATCGTTTGAGCTGGATAGTTGATTTTCCACTTATGGAATTTGATAAAGAAGAAGGTCGTTACAAAGCCCTGCATCATCCTTTTACAGCACCATATGAACAAGATCTGAATAAATACCACGACCAACCGGAAAAAATAAGGGCAAAAGCTTATGATTTAGTTTTAAATGGTATTGAAATAGGCGGTGGAAGTACTAGGATTCATACAAAAGAAGTACAAGAAAAAATGTTTGAACTGTTGGGAATTTCTCTAGAAGAAGCACATCAGAAATTTGGATTTTTATTGGACGCTTTAGAATATGGTACACCACCACATGGAGGGATTGCATTTGGGTTAGATCGCCTGGTAATGTTATTTGCAGGCTCATCTAGTATTAGAGATGTTATTGCTTTTCCAAAAACTGCTAATGCTAGCTGTTTAATGACTAAAGCTCCTGATACAGTAACTGATTCGCAGCTAAAGGAACTTCATTTAAAAACTACAAAGTAACTTAAAGCAATCTGTATAATTGATTTTTAAATGTATATATGTTATTATTTGATTAAACAAAGCAATAAATGCTATAAAGATAAAAGATATGTAAAGCGTCCCTACTGTGTACGTGATAACCGTTATGTTTTGACCCAACAGTAATAACAATGGGAGTCTGGACTCTGCATGTGGCACATAGGCCTGATATAAGGACATGTAAAGTATGCAGGAGGGCACCCACCTGAAGAAATCAGGTTCAAAACATGCGAATTGCACGGCACAGCGGGGGCGCTTTCTACTTGCTCTATTATGATTAGCTATTTTGCAATCAGTTTAGGGGGTAAAAAGTAATGGACAACAAAGGTGCATTAATTAACAGATTGCGCAGAATCGAAGGTCAAATTAAAGGACTTCAAAAGATGGTCGATGAAGAGAAATATTGTTCCGATATACTAATGCAGGTATCAGCAGTTCGTTCTGCTGTTAATAATGTAGGGAAACTTGTATTGGAACAGCATTTGCGAAAGTGTCTGGACTTGCCGGAAGATGAGGAAGAAAGAGAAAAAGCTATTCAGGAACTTACAGAATTAATTGCTAAGTATAGCAATTAATTATTTATGTTAAAAATCTTTTGCAAATATGGTTAAAAATAGGAAAAGTCATAGTATAGTAGTGATAGTAGTGCACAATAAAAATTCAGAAAATTCCCATATAACATCATTGCTATACAAAATTTGGGCACCCCCCCCTAAACTTATGTGTGTCATTATTAAATAGGAGGCGATTCTTTGGAGGAACCTAAAATCAGTTTAATTGAATTTTTGTGCTTGACCTGTGGTTTTCAAGGCCTAGATGAAAAAGTTGAACGGGAAAAAGACTCTAGCTGTCCCAAATGTCGAGGAAAACTGATCAGTTCCGAACAGAAAGATGATGCCAATAAAT
>CAZKUS010000155.1:4346-5451 GCA_964556025.1 uncultured Clostridia bacterium
GAGGATTTATCCTCGCTTTTTTTAATTTTTATAGAATTTTTGCAGGAAAATAAAAATGAAAAGCGAACATAATATGTGGAGAGTAGTGGTGAATAGTGGTAAAATAATGGGTGAAAGTGGTGAACTGTTATGTTCATGGGGGAGTTTAGTCACAGTCTAGATACAAAAGGACGAGTTATTATACCTGCTAAATTTCGCAAAGGACTGGGCGATAATTTTGTGGCCACTCGCGGTCGGGATAATTGTATATTTTTATATCCCATGAACGAATGGAAAACTTTAGAAGAAAAAATTCGAAAGCTCCCTTTAACAAAATCTGATGCTAGAGCTTTCAGTAGATTTTTCCTTTCTGGTGCCAGTGAGTGTGAACTTGACAAACAGGGTAGAATAAGTTTGCCAGCCAACTTACGTAGTTATGCTTCACTAGAAAAAGATGTGGTGATAATTGGGGTTTCCAATCGCGTTGAAATATGGAGTCAAGAAAAATGGGACAGTTATCAGCAACAGGCTGAAAACTCTTTTGAAAATATAGCGGAAGAAATAGTTGATTTCGATATTTAAAATCAACACCCCAAAGGTGGTAATTTTCATGTATGAACATCAACCGGTGTTAATGGAACAAACCCTAAAGTTATTGCAACCAGAACAATGCCAAGTTATTGTAGACGGAACCATGGGTGGTGCCGGTCATTCAGAGCAATTAGTACGTAAAATGTCTAAATTCGGACAATTAATTGCTATAGACCAAGATCCTCATGCATATCAAGTAGGAAAAAGTAGATTACAGACCTTTCAAAATGTCCATGTGGTGAATGATAACTTTGTTAACTTACCGAGTATTTGTCACAGGTTAAATATAGATGGCATTGATGCTTTATTACTCGACTTGGGTGTATCGAGCTATCAACTAGATACAGGTTCGAGGGGATTCAGTTATCAACAGGACGTTCCATTAGATATGAGAATGAATTTAGAACAATCATTAACGGCAAAAGAAATTGTCAATAATTTTTCTGTAAACGAACTATCTAAAATTATAAAAAAATTTGGTGAAGAGAAATGGGCTCACAGAATAGCTGAATTTATAGGTCAGTTTCGGCAAGAT
>CAZKUS010000156.1:0-1851 GCA_964556025.1 uncultured Clostridia bacterium
AACTTTTTGGATGATAAAAAATCAAAGGAATTACGCGATAAGACTTCTGTCTACAATCAGTCTAGGTTAGACCTGATAATGAAATTTTATCAAGAAAAAGTAGACAGTTTATCAACTAATAGTGAAGATACAATTCAAAGTTGGAAACATAAAACACCTTCTATCTATCGAGTTGAAAAAGCTTTCGGAGGAGAGTTCGGTGATGACCAATGGATTCGAGAACCCCACGCAGATGTAGTTGATATTTTAACCGGAGATAGATACAGAGTCTTATTGGGAAACGAATTTTCACACTTACAATTAAGTGAAGAGATACTAGAAGTTTCACTTTTTATGGCTACTTTAATTGATACTCCCGTGGAAGGTGAGTTTTTACCCTTTTTGACAATTGTTCCACTCCCTAATGAATTAGAAGATAGTATCAAATCTGATTTATTCGAAGAAGTGGATTCTGTAGATGAATTGAAAGATGACCCATCAGATTTAATTATTGAGTTTTTCGAGTATTATGAAGAAATTCAATACCATAGTATAAGTTTTTACATACAAGAGATAGGATGGTCCAAAGAAGTTTATAGACAAGCAGCTAATCAATTTCTTGAAGTTGTGAAAAATTCGTATTCTTACAGTTCTCCATCTGTTTGGCTTACCATAAGTCTTTGGCAATCTTATAGTCAGAGTAAAAAACCTACTATCCGGAAGTCCAACGGAGTAGCGGCAGCTTTAGAGTATTTTATAGCTTGCCATGAAAGTTCTTTCGGAAATAAAATGGTAACACAACAAGAGTTAGCAAGGGAATACGGCACTTCTACTTCTACAATAGCTAAGTACTACGATCTACTGGATGAGTATTTCCCTGAATTTATAAACTCTCATCCTGAAGGTAATGATATTGAAAGCTTCGAGAACTTTATTCAAGAATTTAATGGCGAAGATAATCAGGATTTAGGGCAAGAAGCTGATTATGAGCCCAGTAGAATTGTAGCTGAAAGAGAAATGAAGAAAGTAAGTAAAATATTAGAAAACAGAGAATTTGAAAATATTGAAGAAGCAAATCAATGGATTAGTGAAAATCTAGATAAAATCAACCGCGGTGATTTCGACGACGAAGTAAAACCCGAAACTAATAGTGAAAAAGCCCAAGAGCTACTATACGAAGCTTTTGAGACAGAAAACCCTTTTAAACGCATTCAAATGGCCGAAGAGGCACTAGAGATATATCCAAATAGTGCCGATGCTTATTTAATATTAGCTGAAGAGACAATGGATGTTGACGATGCTTTAAATTATTATTTACAAGGTTTAAAAGCTGGTGAAAAAGAGCTGGGTAAAGAATTTTTTAAAGAAAACAAAGGTCATTTTTGGGGGCTACATGAAACCAGGCCTTATATGCGAGTCAAAGCAGGATATGCTTATTTAAACTGGCAAATAGGAAAAACTCAAACAGCCATTAAAGAATTCAAAGAGATGTTAGAACTCAATCCAAATGACAATCAAGGAGTACGTTACCAGCTGATCCTAGCACTTTTGGAAGAAGAAATGCTAGACGAAGCCAAATCCTTAATTAATGATTATGGCACTGAACCCACAGCTTTTATGGCTTACAGCAAAGTATTGCTGCATTATTTGGAAAAAGGATTTACTAATAATAATCAATTGGACAAACTCATTAGAGAAGCTATAGATACAAATCCCTATGTGGCAAATCTACTTGTTCAGGACTATGGCATGGTTATATACGAGCCGGTATCGCAATACGTTCCTGGAGAAAAATCGGAAGCCAAAGCATATTTATTCGATGCCAATGATGTTTGGGCAAATTATCCCAAATTAATTGATTATCTGGCTGAT
>CAZKUS010000156.1:1951-5401 GCA_964556025.1 uncultured Clostridia bacterium
CGATGCCAATGATGTTTGGGCAAATTATCCCAAATTAATTGATTATCTGGCTGATCAACTATGACTGGGGTTTATACCTGCCGCTGTAATACCAGAAAACCACTGTCAGCAGACAGATCACTACACCTACAAACAGCCAACTGAATGTGTAATTTGTGGTGAAGTCGGCAATGTATCCAAAAACAGGTGGCCCTACGATCATGCCGGTGCGCGGAAATACCAGCCCTAGACCTGAAAAGGCACCTACATTGCCTTTAGGCGCCAACTCTCCTACAGTGGTAAAATATACTGCAATAACCCCAATGGTATTATAACCGAATAGAAAAGAAAGCAGCATGACCGGTACGGGTGGTGGCTGAACAGCGCTTATCACCAGGCCATAAAACAAAAATAATGCTGTTATAATTATGCCGTGAAGGATAAGTCCCCTCCGGCGATCACCACCGAGAAGTTTTTCATTTAACAAACCCCACGTGGGCTGACCGACAATGCCTCCGGCATGAATTAGGCCTAGGCAAATTCCGGCCATGGTAGAGCTATAGCCCAGATCTCCCGTGAGATACACGGTATAATGCCCTATAGCTGTAGATGCACTGCCACCGATGACAAAACCCATAAGACATATTGACAGCAGATAACGATTTTGTAAAAACTTTCCAATGCTTTCCCGGAGTGTTGTAATTTCCATGTCACCGTCATGGGACTGGACATGGTCTGCCTCTGGTGAACGATAATAAATTAAAATCAAGGCAGCGACCAGAACGGCAAAAAGCCCTGTAATGATCAGGGGTGAGCGCCAACCCATGATCCCTCCGAGCACAGGAAGTAAGGTGGCACCTATTACCCCACCGATTCCGCTACCGCTGTGCACAATGCCCATAAAGAAACTGCGCTGATCTGGCCTGGCCAGTTCTAGGGCCGCCTTATTGGCCGATGGCGTTACAATACTGAAGGTTAGACCCATAAAAAAAGCCAAGAAAAGTAACACACTAAAATAAGGGGCGAATGCATGAAGGACCATCATGAATCCAGCGATGGAAACGCCCAAAACCAACCCTTTTTTGGTGCCTAAGTGATCCACGATTTTTCCACTGAATACGGCCATAACTATGGCACTGACAAAGTAGAAACTGGAGTAAAGTCCTACCTGGGTTTTAGTCAGGAAAAACTCTTCTTGGACCAGGGGGAGCAAGGCCAAAAAGCCTTGAATGTTGGCGATACCAGCTATATAGGCCGTAGCGATTAGCCCCAGCGTGATCCATACTTTTTGTTGTTGCACTTCATGTTGCACTTCATGATTGTTAGCATTTGTCATCTTTTCACCTACTTATTCTGCTTATTCTACTAATTCTACTTATCCTACCTATAATGAATATAAATATTAATGCATTTCTTTGGTCATAAGCATTGCTAATTAAACTTCGTCACACTAAATTTTTTTACCTTCCTGTAAAAGATAATTGCCGTAAAATTTTATGAAAATGTGATATAATTGAAGAGGTGGTTAAATTGGAAAAGAAGGTAACTTCATGGGAAAGACGAGGCAAAGAAGAAGGTAAGGAAGAAGGTAAGAAGGAAGCTACTAAAATGATAGTTAAAAATATGCTTAAAAAGGGATATAATATACAAGAAATTATAAAGATAACTGGGTATTCTAAAAACGAAATTGAAACAATTAAAAGAGAAATAAATTAATCGGGGAGCAGGTCCCCGATTTAATAATAAAAATAATCACTCTTCAAGGTCATATCTAACTTTTTCTGATGCATATTGGTTATATGAAATGTATTGATCTTTTTGCAATCGTTCAATCAGTATATAATTTGGTATATTATGGTTAGTGCAAAAACATGTTATTTCCTCTAATGAAAAATCGTTGTTTTTTATAAATTGTTTATAAGCATTAGGTTCAATCAAAGTTTCCGATGCAAATTCATTTGCTTTTTCTTCTATTTCACTATCAGCAAAGTCATAGTCAATTAATTCATCTTCTATATCCCCATTGAGAATATGACCAATTTCATGAAACAGCGTAAACCAGAAAATACCTGCAAATTTACGTCTGACTGTCATGATCAAACTTAAAGTTCCATCTGTATTCCTCTTAATTACTCCTTGGACTGGCGCACCTCTAAAATACTTTACGATTGCAAATTTAATTCCACATTCATTGAAATACTCCTTTAATTTGGACTTGATTTTGTTCACATCTTCAAACATTAAGTCCTTTATTAAAGGTATTCTACGTTTCAGTTTTTCTATATCAAGCTCATTATGAACTTTTTGTCTATTGATTACCAAATCACACATTCTAAGCCAAGTAAACAATACATATGGGTCCACACTAGTATCTGTAGCTAAACGATAAGCACCTGTCTGTGATATTTCTGGAATTCTAACTAAACTACTAACATTTAAAAGTTTTCTTAATTCAATAACTAACATCGCATCATTGGAGTTCTGATCCAGTAAATCTAGCTGCTTAAGATAATTGATAATATCATTTAAATTTTTTATGATTTCAAGTTCATCTTTAGAAATGGAATTAACTTCTTCAAAATCCGCCAATTCTTTGTCATAATTAGACTGTAAATTAATCCAAAAGCTAGCCTCTACACCCAATGCATATTCTAATTTTTTGGCAAACGAAACGGAAATAGGTTTTTGACAATTCACGATATTACTAATGTGTTTTTCAGTCACATCAGTTCGAACAGCCAATTCGCGCTGGCTCATACCCCGATTTTCAAGCATCTCTTTTAGCGTTTCTCCTGGATGAATTATTAACTCACGGGATAAGCCATTCATATTTTTTTCCATGATAATCTAACACCCCCTTTACTATAACTGTTTCACACATTTTCAGCGAATCATAATCCAAGCTATCTGTTTTCGGTCTTATGATCAGCCTTATGTTGGCAGTTATATTCACCGCATAATAACCTTCCAATTCACCTGATAATGAGTGTGGATTTCCTAGTCTAGTGTTTAAATAAATAATAAAGTTATCAGCAGCTTTGAGTTGATTATATCTTTTTTTAACTTGTTTCGTCATTTCTTTTCCTATGACAGGTTGCTATCTCTTTTCATTAAGTCAAAATCTATAAACAATGTTTCTATATCCTCATTCTCATATTCAACCTCCACTAGTTGAATCACCTCACCCGGCCTCAGTTAACTTACCTATTTGGTTAAGTTAATTATATATTATGGATTATTTTTTTGCAACATATTCTTACTATCTTCTTGTGTTAACAACCTTTGGTTATTTAGTACAGTAATGATAATCAATTTGACTAATCAGACTGGCAGTGTCGTTTATTAAAGACTCTAAAGTATTAGTTTTGGATGAGCCTACATCTTTTTAAGTATGCACTTAAATTGATTTGAACGGCCAGCAGGTAAACAGCTATTTGGCTAGAAGTTTTAATTAAAAGGCACAGTTGTATT
>CAZKUS010000157.1:0-5363 GCA_964556025.1 uncultured Clostridia bacterium
AATTCTCCTATTTGAGAGTTTTAGATGTATCAAAACTAGCATTCAGAGTGAAATTGAAGTTTTATTGCTATCAACAACAGAATATCACAGCTCTTTAATTTCAAATTTCTTGAAAAATTCTACCCTATAAAGTGGAATATAGATATTATTCCCAGGAGATAATTGAACCAGTTAAGCTCAGATGTTTTGCCAGCTAGTAACTTAACTACAGGATATGCAATAAAACCACCTGCGATACCGTGAGCTATACTGTAGGTAAAAGGCATTAGAGATATAGTTATGAAAGCGGGAAAAGCTTCTGTAAAATCTTCAAAATCAATGCCAGTTACAGCGCCAATCATGAGAACACCTACAATGATTAGGGCTGGTGCCGTAGCTTCACCGGGAACCAATCCGGCAAAAGGCGCTAAAAACAAAGATAATAAGAATAAAATACCCACTACTACTGCTGTGAAACCTGTTTTACCACCTTCAGAAATCCCTGAAGTACTTTCAACGTATGTGGTAACTGTGCTGGTTCCAGCAGCAGCTCCACCAATAGTGCCTATTGCATCCGCTAGCATGGCATTTTTAACTTTAGGCAAATTCCCCTGTTCATTTAAGTATCCGGCTCTAGCTCCTGCTCCCAAGAGAGTGCCCATTGTGTCGAATAGATCTACGAAAACTAATGCAAAAATAGTCATTATCCCCAGTTCCCAAACAGCTGCAAAGTCAAACTGAAAAGCAATAGGAGCTAAACTTGCAGGTTGACCGATAAAATCTGATATACTAGTTGGAAATGCCTGCAGCCCTACGAAAAAACTTATAAAAGTGCTCGCTATAATCCCTAATAAAATTGCTCCTTTAACTTTTAGTGCCATAAGCGCAGCTGTGATGATTAATCCTAGTATAGCCACAAGCGGTCCCGGTTCAGTAATATCTCCCATGGTGACAAGAGTTTCGGGATCACCAACTACCAGTCCACCATTTTTAAAGCCTATTAGTGCAATAAACAATCCAATACCAGCAGCAACTGCTTTTTTTAAAGATGAGGGCACGGCTGCATCAATTTTCTCAATTAAACCTAATAATGCCAAAATCAAAAAAGCCACACCAGAAATAAACACAGCAGCCAGTGCACCTTGCCAACCGACTTCCGGCGCTACAGTGTAAGCAAAAAAAGCATTCAATCCCATACCGCTAGCCAGTGCGAAAGGATAGTTAGTTAACAATCCCATTACTACACAACTGAGAGCTGCTGTTACAATGGTTGCAGTCATTACTGCTCCTTCATTCATACCAGTATCACCTAGCAGATCAGGGTTTACAAAAATAATGTACGCCATTGTCATGAATGTGGTGATTCCCGCGATGACCTCTGTTTTTAAACTTGTTCCATGTTTCTGTAACCCGAATAGTTTTTCTAAAATTCCCACTGATACCCCTCCTCGATTTGAATAGTAGTTGTCCCTTAACGAACGTTAGTAATTGAAGGTCACCTTAGCTTATATGACTTTAAAATTATAAATACAAGTATAATTTACATCTTGGCAAATGAAATGTCAATACAAAATACGAATTAAAAAAACAAAGAACGAAAAATATTCGTCCGACCTATTATCTATTTGTATTTATCTGTCGAAATATAAAGGGATTTAACTTTTAATACAGAATATATAGTTAAGAAATATATGAATATTATTTCTAATTTTGGAGGTGCTCCCTATGAATATACACCCCAGAGAAAATACAACAACTGACAAAAAGTTGAATGGGAGTGGGGAGGTTAAGTTAAACTTAGATCTATCCGATATGGTAGATGAAGAACGAATTCAACCTATTATGGATGAATTTTACAAACAAACCGGAATAAGTGCGGGTTTGATTGATTTAGATGGGAAAGTTTTGGTAGCTACTGACTGGCAGGATATTTGTGCTAGTTTTCACAGGGTGCACCCCGAAACTAAAAAACACTGTATCGAAAGTGATACTGAGCTGGCTAAAAAAGCAAAAGGTAGTTGGTTTAGAACCTATAAATGTAAAAATAATCTAAGGGATGTAGCTATTCCTGTGATTGTAGAATCTCAGTATATGGGAAATGTTTTTATCGGACAGTTTTTCTATGAAGACGAATCTGTTGATACAGAGTTGTTTCGCACTCAAGCAAAAAAATATGGGTTTGATGAAGCAAAATACTTACAAGCTCTTGAAAAAGTTCCACGAATAAGTTCTGAACAACTTGAGTCAGTTATGAATTTTTATGTAAAATTGGCGGACTTGATATCTACTATGGGTCGTCAAAATGCCATTTTGAGGAAATCTTTGCGAGTACAGGAACAAGCCACTGAAAGAGAAACAGAAATGCGCAAACAACTAAAAGATACGAGTTTACTATTTCAATCAACCTTGGATTCACTAAGTGCTCATATTTGTGTACTTGATGAACAGGGTTATATAAAAATGGTGAATAAATCTTGGTTAAATTTTGGTCTAGAAAATGGTGCTAACTCTAAAAGTATAGGGCTTGGTGTGAATTATATTAAAATATGTTCACAAGTTGGTGAGTCTGCTGATGAAAGAGTAGACACAAATTCAGATTGTGTCTCTTTTGATGTTAAAAATTCTGCCAGGAACCAGGCATTGGAATTTTTGCAGGGGATTTATTCGGTTATGTATGGAGACAGTGACTACTTTGAGATGGAATATTCCTGCCATTCTCCAAAAGAGAAGCTCTGGTTTTTAGGTAGAGTGACTCCACATGAAGGGTACAAACAAAGTTCTCTAAAACGAGGGGTAGTAATTGCCCATGAGGATATTACAGAGCGCAAATTAGCAGGTGAACAAATAAGATATCTGAGCTATCACGATAACCTTACTGGTTTGTACAATCGTGCTTATTTAGAAGAGCGAATACATGTTATAGAAAGGACTGATCAGTTCCCAATAGGATTAATTTTGGCTGACCTAAATGGTTTGAAATTAATTAATGATACTTATGGTCACAGTATAGGTGATGAACAGTTAATTAAAACGGCCAATATCTTGAATAGGGCTGTTAGAAATCAAGATATAGTAGCCAGATGGGGTGGAGATGAATTTATAATTCTAATGCCTGACACCACCGAAAAAAATGCTAGGAAAGTTAGTGCTGCTATAAATAATATTTGTTCTTTAACTGAAAAAGATGAGATCCCCGTGTCGATTACTATGGGAGTCAGTGCCAAAATGAGTAGTTCGGAAGGGATCTCAGATATACTCCAACAAGCTGAAGAAGAAATGTATAAAAACAAGTTGATTGAGAGTAAAAGTGCAAAGAGTAATATTTTAAAAGCTCTTTTAAATACACTTGGGGCAAAGAGCTATGAAACTGAAGAGCACGCTTGGAGAATGCAAGATATGGCTTTTAAAATAGGCGATAAGATCGGACTTAGCGAAGTTGAATTGGATCGATTGATCTTATTGGTTTCTATGCACGATATAGGGAAAATTACTATCCCTGAGTATATCTTAACCAAACCGGGACAACTAACCGAACAAGAATGGGAGTTAATAAAAAAACACCCAGAAACGGGATATTGGATAGCGCGTTCAACTGAAGAATTTTCACATATAGCTGAAGAAATTTTATCTCACCATGAATGGTGGGATGGATCTGGCTATCCTAGAGAATTAATTGGTGAAGAGATACCTTTGCTTGCAAGGATAACTGCCATAGTTGATGCATATGATGTTATGGTACATGGGAGACCATATAAAAAGGCATTCACACAACAGGAAGCTGTACAAGAAATTCAAAACTGTGCCGGTACACAGTTTGATACTGAACTTGTGAGGATTTTTGTTACAGTATTGAAAGAACAATATGAGTATGTAGAAATCGAAGAAAATGACAATATGTAAATTGAATACAGTCAAACCGAATGGAGTGGTATTTTGTTATTGCCGAATGAAAGGCAACAAGTAGTAAATTTCTGCCAAAAAATAGCTAAACATAATTTGACCCCAGGCACTACTGGAAATATCAGCACTATTGATAGAGAACGAGGATTAATTGCCATATCGCCTAGTGGAATTGCTTATGAAGATTTGAATCAAAGTAGTGTAGTAGTTATGGACTTACAAGGCGATGTGATTCAAGGAAAACATAAACCATCTAGTGAATGGCCTTTTCATCTACAGTGTTATCTTAACAGATCAGATGTCAAGGGGGTTATACATACTCATTCTGTATATGCCACTACTTTTGCATGTCTGAATATAGATATAGAACCTGTTCATTATATGATCGGTTTTGCTGGTACTAAAGTGCCTTGCGTGGAATATGCTCGTCCTGGATCACAGGAGCTTGCGGATAAAATAAAAAATTCGATATCTGAATACAATGCTTTATTAATGGCAAATCACGGTTTATTAACACTGGGGCCAAGTTTGGAATCCGCATTTCTAACACTAGAACAGGTAGAATTTACGGCAGAAATTTATTTTAGAGCAAAAAGTATAGGTGATCCCAGTATTATTTCAGATCAAGAAATGCTAGCCATTATGGAACACCTGAAGGTCTATGGGAAGGAGGACTGAAAAGTGAATTTTACAGTATTCGGTAGTTTGAATATGGATTATGTCTTTTCTGTAGATAGATTACCAGATGAAGGAGAAACACTTATAGCAGATGATTTCAATACTTTTCCCGGTGGGAAAGGAGCTAATCAAGCTGTGGCATTGGCCAGGCTCGGGGGAAATGTAAATATGATTGGCGCTGTGGGAAGAGATGAAGATGGTGATCAACTTGTGGAGAGATTGCAAAAAGAAGGAGTTGACACAGTTGGTGTAAATGTTATGGATAGTTCTACTACAGGAAGGGCCTTTATAAGTTTAGATCATCACGGAAAAAACACAATTTTAGTTTATCCGGGAGCAAATTTTGCTTTGGATAAAAATTGGATACTAAATTTTAGTGATACAGTAGCAGAATCGGACTTTTTGTTAATGCAGTTGGAAACTCCCGTGGAAATAGTTACGGAAATGGCTGATATGGCCGTAAAAGCTGGTACTAAAGTAGTACTCAATCCAGCACCTGGACAACAACTTTCTAGACAGTTGTTGAATAATATTTATCTGTTGACTCCCAATGAAACTGAATTGGGATTGATTGCTGATATGGAAATTGACAGTGATGAAGATTTAATTAAAGCTGCTGGGTCACTAATAAACCGAGGAGTAGACGTGGTGGTAACTACTTTGGGAAGTAAAGGTGCCCTATATGTAGATGATGAAAAGACTTTTTCTGTATCGGCATATCCAGTCCATGCAGAGGATACCACTGCAGCTGGTGATAGTTTTACCGCCGCTTTTGTAACGGCCTTAGCTAAAACAGAGATTTCTGA
>CAZKUS010000158.1:0-5321 GCA_964556025.1 uncultured Clostridia bacterium
GATCCGATAATCTAAAATTTCTTCGGAAATATCTTCAGATTCAAGAGCAGTCCTTAAGAAATCCAACAACTCTTCCTGGCGAGGTTGTCCTAGTACCATCCGGTAGAGGGTCAATGTATTCTTTAAACCTGCTATCCTAGTAATATCCCTGCTGAATGGGAGTACAGGAACATGCCTCTCAATTTTGTAGCCATCCTTTGTTTCAAATATCCAAAAGGGATTTAAGTCATTTTCACCTTCTTTTCTATCCTCTATCGCCAGATCAAAAATTTGATCCCAAGGGTCCAAGCAAATACCGTTTCCATGATGTGGTTGAATTGAAGTGGTCCCATAGGATTTAGCAATATTCTGTCGAATGAAATGTCCTTTATAACGGTGGATCCTTCCTTCTCGCTGTTCAAGATCAACTGGATTTGATGGTAAATTCCAATGATAAATTGATCTACAGTACTGGTGGAAATCAAGTCCTTCCTGCCCAATGGAAGTAGTAGCCAGAACAAAGGGTCTAAAAGGAGAATTAAAGGCTCTTCGCACCTGATCCTCCCTGGTAACTTCATCATCTTCATCATTACGTCCCTCTTGAAATCTCATTCCATACCGGCATCTAATGCTTCGCCTATCTGGCTCGACTCTTCCCATGGAAACCTTAATTTTCAAATCATCAAATTCTACTCTGGTGCTTCTGATCATCAAAGACTGAACAATTTCATCACCCAATGTGTCAAGGACTTCATCCTCTTCTTCCCCTATTAACCCCTGGCTCTCATAAAGTACATGAATAAATTCATCCAAAACAGCCTGAATGTTACCTTCCATGCCATAATCTAAAACCTGTTCCCAGTAAGGGGCCCTGTTGGAAACACTTCTGATCAGTGCAATGGAGTCAGGTAAATTATACAAACTCCTGAATCCTTGAGCTATTTCAGATGCTTTCCGTAATGCTTTCTCAGACAACAATTCCCTGCTAATCTTTCTCGAAAAAGACCTGTGGGCAACAACAGCTGGAGAGGCCAGGGCCATCTTTGTCAGTACATCCAACAGATTGTCTGGTCTTCTTCCAAGAGATGTAGGCTCGTTAAAGTAATTAACAAACATATCAAAATGGGCACGAAACCCCTTATCTTCGTCGGTTTCTGACTGAACTTTAAAGGTATTTTTTAGAGAAAGGCTTTCATCTGTTGTCATCAGCCAACGACCCGCTTCTTCTTTGTAGAAATATCGGTCTAGTAATGCCAGAGCAGCAGTATACCACCTTTCATCGGCTTGTCCCTGTCCTGTTGCTGATATGTCTTGATTCTCCTGTTCAACGCCGACATCCTCTACTGCCTCGTTAAGTAAAACTTCCAGCTTTTCCTTTATTTCATCATAAACATATTCAAGGCTCACGCGACCATTTTGAGAACCTTCCACAGAAATGTTTAGGGGGTCAACCTTCCTTGATAAAGTAAGGCATGGATATAATAGTCCTAATACAGGCCTTCCTGAATACTGACCGTCTCTGATATTAAACTGCAGTAACGATGTTAATTGGTTTCGGATCTCACGGTAGTTTGCCTGTTTTCGAAATGACTTGATCATTCTACGTTCAGCTTCATAACTGGTTAGGGAAGCGATTACTTTGGGGACAACTTTCCAGCTTGAGAAGACCAAACTTTTGGTAAAGTCAGCTCTTCCTTCTTCTCCATATACACCCTCCAGTTCGTAATAAGGAAGAGATGGGGGAACCCATAGCAGTTCCCAACCCTTGTCCACATTGTTTTCCAAGAGATATTTCAGTTTATGATTTTTTGGGTCAACCTTTTGGTATTGCTTAACCTTACTGTAAGACAATAATTCTTTTCGATTCTTCTTTAAGAATACTGCCATAGAGTAGAAATCTTCGTCTTTCGACTTATTGAAATTCCGTTTTAGTGCATAATCATCCATGAAGTTTAGTAGATAGGGCGATGACTTCCAGTACTCCACACAATTCCCTGTCTTCAGTTTTTCTGACAGTTTATCTATCATCCTGAAGGATGTAATTTCTTCTATGTCTAAACAACAATTGTCTCGATGATGGTCTTCAACCATACCGTTACGATCTTCGGTTACGGAAAGTCTCTCCGTTCTAATCATTACTTCTTTTAAGCGGTTTTGGATGTCATCCTTCAAACCCAGTAACCTATTACGGTCTAAATTATTGCCCTGATATAATTCTTCTCGGTAGTGTTTTAATGAGTTTTTAAAATCCGTTAATTTTTCATTGTCATCATATAGAAATTCCAAGGTTTTTAGAAAATCCTCGTAATGATCTTCAGTATCCCGTTCATGGTCCATGGTATACATTTTATAAGGTGTGGCCGATAGTAAAAGAGTTTTTGTGTCTACACCCAAGTTTTCATTTTCATGATTAAATAACTCATTGGCAAGCTCTCCTGTAGGATTGTTTTTATCGAGAAGATATTTGAAACGCTGAAATTCATCTAAAATAACTAAATCTGGTTTTAAAGCATGAATACAGGTAACCGCAAGTTTTTCCCTAACATCACCGATAAATTTATTCCTGGCTCTATTATCCTCTCTCGGGACATTCTCTTTGAAGTGGCGAAAACGATATATTAAATTCTCAAATCTATCTTTCAAATCATCATCGTTATTAATTGCTTTAATAAAGCTGTCTTTCAGTTCGCCGTCAATCATATTTCGTGGATAATTTTTCAGATACCTTCGCCAATTATCTTTGTAGGTTCCACACTGTAATAAATTCACCGGGCCTTTGATACTTCCAAAATCCCAGGCTTCCCTGAGAATCCAATAAAGTAATGCCCTCTCCTGATATACTCCTGTGCTAGACCGTAGGTTAAAGGAAGTCCCTGGAGTAAAGGATATAAAGTTCAACTTGTTTTCATTCAATTCCTTTAATTTTGACGGCAACAACGTAATCCTTGATGCCAAAGAAAACCCATTATCTGTAAACTTTAAACGCCTAATATTCTGCCTTGCTATATCTGTATTGGAACAAATATAGATGACATCAAGGCGCTTAACCTTGTCCCATAGATGGTCAATGGCTTTTGCAATCACACCCTTAGCAACAAGGGTCTTACCAAGACCCACTTCATCCGCTATTAAAAACCTGTTGGTTGTGTTTTGATCCTCATAGAGCCTTTTAAACACATAGTCAACAGAGTTTTTTTGAAAGTCTTTTAGCCCCTTATAGACATTCGAAAGGTCAGGCTTATGATTATTTCCCATCTTTCATCATCCTCTTCCTCGCTTCTATAATTGGCTCCCAGATGTTTTTAAATCCCTCTGGAAATATTTGCTTCTCTTCCCCTTCTTGGTTGGAAAGATCTTTGACCAACTTTTCAATTCGGTCAATCTTGTCAGGGTCCCTTGAAAGTGCTCGAAGCATTTCCTCAACCAAGGGAATATCTTGTAATGCCCGTTCATTACTACTTTTATTAACTCCGCCTAACTTTTCAAGGGTTTCCCGTAAACTAGGGTCTATCTCTTGACCTTCTGAAAGTAATAGGAGCAAATATCTAATGAAACTGTTACTATCAGAAATAATGCTCTGGAGAATTTTTTCTGATCTGTTTTCCGGCATTCCAGTAATAGGGATATTTAATACAAACCTTAGCTTTCTCTGAAGCCCTTCTCTTTTGATGCTAATCTGTACTGCCAAGAAACTTGTAATAGCTTCTGTGGAAATATCAGAAAAAACTATCTTGTTTCCTTCTATGATGGGAGAAAGATCCTGGGCTTGACTTTCATTGATCGATAAAGGCCAAATCTTTACCGAAAACTCTCTAGCCTTATCAATTGCTAAACCTGACTCTGAATAAACAGCCATGTCAAATACATTTTCACCGTAACTAGACCGAACAACCATATAAAGCCTAGACCTGATAATCTTATTTTTAATATAGTTCAACTTTTCTTCTAACTCTTGTTCTAGGGAGTGATCCGTTTTCTCCTCTCCTGGAATATAGTCCTGGAGCATATTTATTAACTTATCTTCACCGCCTTCTAAAATCTGATCAATCCCAACACTCTCTTTGGTTCCCGTTAGCCTTGTTAAAAACTCAATATTCCCATCAAAAGCAGCATTTGTCGCATTGGCAGACCCAATCCACAGGTCAGCATAATTTTTCTTCTCTGTCAGGTATAGTTTGGCATGTATTTCCCCTGCCTCTGCTTCGGGGTTATCTACTGCCTCATCACTATCTCCTTGGTTTGGTTCTGATTCATCGGTTTCTATATAGTCTTCTATGTCTTCTTCTCGATCAATTAATGGCACTTCTAATATGTATTTCCGATCAAATCGTTCTAAGGTTTTTTCTGCATTTAAGTGATCTAAATTATCAAGTCTTGATATCAGGATATTGGAGAACTGATTATTAAATTTGCTTATTTCCTGCAGTAGGCCATCAGACAGAAATGGAGAAATCACTAGCAATCTGTCAAAATCACCCCTGATTGGCAAGCCTTGATATCCAGGAATCCCTATGGGATGAAAGGAAACTGTTTTGTGAAACCCTCCTGGAGCTTCAAAATCAATATTCATAATTTCAGAACTCAATAATTCAATATCATTAGTAACTCGAGGACTACAATCACTGGTCGATAGATCAGGAAGGTTCAAGATGAAATCTCGTAAGGGTTTATTAGACTCATGTGTCTGTTCTGTGACTTTGCCTTCTAGAGTTAATATTACATCGAGGGAATTATCAAAAGTTAGGTTCTTAGACAAACAAAGGAATTTATATATCGGGGGTTCATCTTCTGCTGTAAACCTGAGCAGCCAAACTTTGGGATGAAAAACCCTGTTGTCTTTATTTGGCTGTACCTCAATCACATTTTCTTCTAGATAAGAATACAGAAGATTTTGCGTTTTAGGTATGGTAATCTGTCCCTTTTGACAGAAAACCGAAAACTTATCAGCACTTCTCCGAAGTGCTTCTAATACCTCCACCGGTTCTTTTAGGATGTCCTCATGGTCTTTTTTATCAAAAAGCACAAAAGAAAGCGGAAGAATTAACAGATTTAATAAGTCTAAGGAATAGGTGGTCCCAATCCCCCTGTCAAACTGATAACCTGCAGGAGGTTTTAAAGCTTCTAGGTAAAGTTGTCGATTACTGGGGTTAAGCAATTACTCTTTCCCCTCCCTCTTTAAGCCTTCCAGAATGTCATTTACAATCTGATTTACTATCCCCCACCGGAAGGTGAGTCTTCCTGTCCCTGATGCACCAGACCATAGTTCAAGGGCTCTAGGGTTAGTTAACCGAGCTCGTTTACTTTTCTTAATACGGAGTTCCCGATTTTTAATAAGACCCTCA
>CAZKUS010000159.1:0-5317 GCA_964556025.1 uncultured Clostridia bacterium
TAATGATGAAAACCAGACCTTCAGTTAAGCCAATGTGCGAACGCTGTAAAGTCATCAAGCGAAGTGGTAAAGTAATGGTAATATGCTCAAATCCTAAGCATAAACAAAAACAGGGATAAGGCTAAAATGATGGTTAATTAAAACTACTTTTTTAGCATATAACGGGAGTTAGTGAGTAATACCCTACCTTTTTGGGTAGAATAACAGATTAGTTTTACAGGAGGTGAAATGACTAATGGCCAGAATAGCGGGTGTTGACCTACCCAGAAACAAACGCGTTTCTGTAGGCTTGACTTATATTTATGGTATCGGTCATAGTACAGCTAATGAAATACTGGAAAAAGCCGGTGTGGCTGAAGTAACACGCATAAAAGACCTGACAGAAGACGAAGTTAACAGGTTGAGAAGTACTATAGATACAGATTATCAGGTTGAAGGTGACTTGCGAAGAGAAAAGTCCATGAATATTAAAAGGTTAATGGAGATAGGCAGTTATCGCGGCTTAAGGCATAGAAGGGGATTGCCGGCTAGAGGACAGAGCACTAAAAATAATGCTAGAACTAGAAAAGGACCAAAGCGTACAGTGGGAGCGAAGCGCTAAACTAGATATCCATTAATACTTGGGTGGATAGTACGATTTTAAATTTAAACTGACGGGTGATATGAAGGTTCAGTGAGTATAGCTGAAGCAGAATAAACTATAGTCAGTTAAGGAGGGAAAAGAATGGCCAAAAGAAAGCGGGCAGCTACTAGAAGAAAAAAAGTTAGAAAAAATATTGAAAAAGGGATTGCCCATATAAATTCAACTTTTAATAATACAGTTGTAAATATTACTGATAGTGAGGGCAGTACCCTGTCCTGGTCCAGTGCTGGTTCATCAGGCTTCAAAGGTTCTCGCAAAGGAACTCCTTATGCAGCGCAGATTGCTGCAGAAACCGCTGCTCAAACAGCTATGGAAGACGGGCTAAAAGGAATAGAAGTTCGAGTAAAAGGACCAGGTTCCGGTCGAGAAGCAGCTATTAGATCTTTGCAAGCAGCTGGGTTGGAGATAAATGCTATTAAAGATGTTACTCCTATTCCACACAACGGGTGTCGTCCCCCTAAAAGACGTCGAGTATAATTAACTGAGGAGGTGTATATGCGATATGGCTCGATATAGAGGCCCTGTATGCAGGCAGTGCAGAAGAGAAGGCACTAAGCTGTTCTTGAAAGGAGAGCGCTGCTATACAGATAAATGTGCCATTGAAACGAAATCTTATGTCCCTGGCCAACATGGACCGAATCGCAGGGCTAAGCAGAGTGAATATGGAATACAATTACGTGAGAAACAGAAAGCACGTAGAATATACGGTGTATTGGAAAATCAATTTAGAAGATATTTTAGAGAAGCTGATAGAAAGAAAGGAATCACAGGTGTGACATTACTGCAATTGCTAGAAACTCGCCTGGACAATGTGGTGTATCGTTTAGGTTTTGCAGGTAGCCGTGCAGAAGCGCGACAATTGGTCAACCACGGACATGTTATGGTAAAAGACCGAAGAGTAAACATTGCTTCTTACGAAGTTAAACCTGGAGAAGAAGTATCAATTCGAGAAAAGAGCCGTGATGTACCAAGGATGCAAGAGCTAAAAGAGCTAGCAAAAGGGTATAGAGTGCCAGAGTGGCTGGAAGCTGATCACGAAAACCTTACTGGTAAAATGGTTAGAGTTCCTGCAAGAGAAGATATAGATATACCTGTAGAAGAACACCTGATCGTTGAGCTTTATTCTCGCTAATAAACCCTCAACCCAAAAGCAGCAGTTTTGTTTTTATAAAAGGAGGGTTAAACTGTGATTGAAATAGAAAAGCCTCAAATACAATGTCATGAGATTAACGATGGCAACACTTACGGACGATTTGTGATAGAACCGCTGGAGAGAGGTTATGGTACTACTTTGGGTAATTCCCTTAGGCGCATTTTGCTTTCCTCTTTACCAGGTGCAGCTGTAACCTCTGTAAAAATTGACGGGGTCCTGCATGAATTTTCATCTATACCGGGAGTTGTAGAAGATACTACAGAATTAGTGCTAAATTTGAAAAACTTAGCTTTGAAAATCCATTCAGATGAGAGTCAGGTGCTAACCTTAGAAAAAGAAGGTAAAGGACCTGTAACTGCTGGTGATATTCAAGCTGGATCTGATGTAGACATAATCAATCCTGATTTGCATATTGCCACACTATCTGATGAAACTCGACTGTATATGGAAATCACCGCCAAAAATGGCCGTGGATATGTCAGAGCAGATCGTAATAAAGAACCAGAACAACCAATAGGTTTAATACCTGTAGATTCAGTGTTTACACCGGTGACCAAGACAAACTTTTATGTAGAAGATACCCGTGTGGGTCAAGTTACTGACTTTGACCGACTTACTTTGGAAGTTTGGACAGATGGAAGTCTGAAACCAGATGAATCTGTAAGTATGGCGGCTAAGATTATGCAGGAACACTTAGACCTATTTATTAATCTGACAGAAAAAGCACCTGACATGGAAGTGATGGTAGAAACCGAAGAAGATAACAAAGAAAAAGTAATGGAACTAAGTATAGATGAATTGGATCTGTCTGTTAGATCTTATAATTGTCTAAAACGGGCCGGAATTAATACAATCGGGGAGTTAACTCAGAAGACTCCTGAAGATATGATGAAAGTGAGAAACCTGGGCAAAAAATCCCTTGAGGAAGTTAAGCATAAACTAACGGAACTCGGCCTGTCGTTGAAGAACTCTAAAGAGTAAAGGAGGGGAGATTATGTCTTATCGCAAGATGAGAAGGAGCAAAGACGAAAGAAGAGCCCTCTTGAAAAACTTGACAACTTCTTTTTTGAGGGATGAAAAAATAGAAACTACTGAAGCCAAAGCTAAAGAAGTCAGTAGATTAGCTGAAAAAATGATTACATTGGCTAAAAAGAATACCCTGGCATCACGCAGAAGGACCTTATCCTATTTAACAGATGAAGATGTAGTAACAAAATTATTTGAAAATATCGGCCCCAAATATCAGGAAAGACAAGGTGGATATACCAGGGTGTTGAAAAAAGGTCCCAGACAGGGAGACGGAGCACCTATGGCAATTTTAGAACTAGTAGAAGAATAAAAGCCGCTGTAGGTTTTGGGGACAAGAAGTAATAGGCCCTAACTGGGCCATCTTCCTGTCCTTTTTTATGTGTTCCTCCAAGATGGGGAGGGGATATGATGAAAACTTTGATTAAGTTGCAAGATGTTAGTTTTAGTTATAATCAAAATCAGCAAAGTGACGAAAATCAAGAGGAAGCTTTAAAAAATTTAAATGTAACTATTTCCGAGGGAGAATTTATAGCTGTTATTGGCAAAAATGGGTCTGGTAAATCCACTATGGCCAAATTACTAAATGGATTATTGACACCCTCAAAAGGAATAGTTTTAGTGGATGGGTTGAATACTTCTGTTCCGGAACAAATTTGGGATATACGTCAAAAGGCGGGAATGGTTTTTCAAAATCCTGATAACCAAATTGTCGCAACTACCGTAGAAGAAGATGTAGCATTCGGTTTAGAAAATTTGGGAGTCCCGACAGAACTAATGAGAGAGCGTATTGAAGAAGCTCTAAAGATTGTAGATATGGAAGACTATCGCCAGTACTCACCCCATCTGCTTAGTGGTGGTCAAAAACAGCGTGTAGCTATATCTGGTATTATTGCTATGAGGCCAGAAGTATTGATTTTGGACGAACCCACTGCTATGTTAGATCCTAAGGGAAGACAAGAAGTCGTCAATACTGTAACCAAGTTAAATAAAGAAGAAAAAATAACAGTAGTATTTGTTACACACTTTATGGAGGAAGTTGTTGAATCTGATCGAATTATGGTCATGGATCAAGGAGAGATAGTAAATTCCGGTACACCCGAAGAAATATTCAGCCTGGTGACTGATTTACAGAAAGCTGGTTTAGAAGCTCCTCAAGTGGTAGAGCTGTGCCATGAACTGCGAAGAGCGGGTGTAGAAATTCCGTATGATGTATTGACAGTAGATTCTTTGGTGAGTATGTTATGTTGATAAAAGTTGAGAACTTAAGTCATGTGTATTCACCAGGCACACCTATGCAGCAGACAGCTTTGTCTAATGTTAATCTACAAATAGATGAAGGGGAGTTTACTGGAATAATTGGTCACACTGGAAGTGGTAAATCCACTTTAATTCAGCATTTTAATGCTTTGCTTTACCCAACAGGTGGTAAAGTTATTGTGGACGGTATTGACACTGTGGGTAACAAGAAAAAGTTAAAAGAAATTCGCCGCAAAGTGGGTTTAGTATTTCAATATCCTGAACATCAATTATTCGAAGAAACTGTATATGAAGACGTGGCTTTTGGCCCTAATAACTTGGATCTATCAGAAGAAGAAGTTCAAGAAAGGATTTCTTCAGCTCTGGAGATAGTTGGATTACCTTTTGATGAATATAAAGATCGCTCCCCCTTTGAGCTCAGTGGAGGCCAAATGCGTCGAGTAGCTATAGCAGGGGTACTGGCCATGAGACCCGATGTATTAATAATGGACGAACCTACTGCAGGACTTGATCCTCAGGGTAGGCGTGAAATATTGGACCAGATCCAAACTTTTCATGAACAACTAGGACTGACGATTATTCTTGTCACTCACAGTATGGAAGATATAGCCCGGCTTGCTCAACGGTTGATCGTCATGCACGACGGGAAAGTCGAATTGGAGGGGGCTCCCGGAGAAGTATTTTTGCAGTCGGATAAACTCACTAATTTAGGTCTCGGTGTACCAGAAATAGCTAAATTGATGAGTAAACTGCAAAAACAGGGTTGTGACGTTCCAGCTGATGTCTTTACTGTAAAACGAGCCAAAGAGATATTACTGCCCATGTTTGATAGAAAGCGGGATGATAGCGATGTTTAAAGGGATTACAATTGGGCAATATTTGCCGGGAGACTCCTTACTTCACCGACTAGATCCAAGGGTAAAAATAATATCTGTTATGGTATTTATAATTGGCTTGTTTTTGGTAAATTCTTTCGTGGGCTATGGTATTAAAGCTGTTTTCATATTGGGTTTGATTTTTTGGAATAAACTTCCGTTTAAATTGATATTAAAAGGTTTAAAGCCAATTTTTTTCATTATCACTTTTACTTTTATTCTCCACTCTGTCATGACTAGTGGTGGTGAACAGTTATTTTCCATTGGTCCAATTAACGTTGAAACTGAAGGCGTTTATACTGGTGCCTTTATGGCGGTCAGACTAGTTCTTTTAGTGTTGACCACTTCATTATTGACCTT
>CAZKUS010000160.1:0-5267 GCA_964556025.1 uncultured Clostridia bacterium
TGGGAATATTGGTAAAGCAGAAAGGGCTTTAGAAAACACTGAATCCATCCTGGAGGAAGGTTCTTACAGACCAAATCTGGAAGAAGACCTAGAAAGATAAATTTTGACAAAATATAGAACTATAACAGATAAGGGGGATGTATTGGTGGATCAAATTTATAAACCAGATCTGTCAAAATTAGTTAACAAATATCAAGTAGCAGGAATTCAAGTAGCCGCTTCTAAAGACGGGGAGCTATTTAACTCAGAAAATGCCGGGTACTGTAATATGGAACGAAATACTGAACTCGAGCATAGAAATATAATACGCACCGCTTCACTTTCTAAGATGTTCACCGCAGTAGCAGTGATGCAATTAGTAGAATCCGGTAAAATCCAATTAGACGAAGATATTAACAATCAGTTACAGCTAAATGAAATTATAAGAAACCCTAAATATCCTGATAATAACATTACACCTAAAATGCTTTTAAATCACAGTTCTAGTTTAGATGATGGTTATTACATAAACTACACTTCCGCCTCGCGCCGTGCATCACAGTCTCCTGAAACTGAACCATTCCCCACTTTAGATGATGTTTTTAATCCTCAAGGTAGTTTTCATTCTGAAAACAATTGGATAGATGCTAGACCAGGAGAACATTTAAACTATTCTAACTTGGCTTACATAATTTTAGGGGCCTTGATTGAACAGGCATCTGGTTTAGATTTTAATACATATACTAATAAGTTTATCTTACATCCCCTAGAAATGAATACTTCTAGTTTTAATGTTATGGATTTGGTAAATTATCCTGCTAATAACATTTCTGAAGATCAAGTGGTGACAAACTATGACACTACTGACCCTATACAATCGAGTTGTGAAATTCACGATACCCCTTGTGATTGTAATATGTTCGGTGAAATCTGCCCCATTTACCGAAGAGTAGATACCAACGGAGGGGTAAGTTTTATTAAGACTGATTTCCATCCTGAACTAACAGGATTCTCTTTTAGTAAAATTTTTCCCCAAGTTTATCCACTGGGGAAAAATGGAGCAGTTTTTTCACCGCAAGGTGGACTATTTTCCACAGCAGTTGATTTAACTAAATTTGCCAGGGCACTGTTAAACAACGGAGAGTTTCGAGGTAATAAAATACTGCAACCTGAATCAGTAGCAGCTATGGAACAAGTTAGCTTTGAAACCGAACAGCAAACTACCGGCAATCTTTTAGGTTTATTTCGAAAAATGGGACTAGGACTTCATATCACAACAGACTTAATATCACCTATCACTGATGGTAATAATGAAGTAGTAACTATAGGACATCCCGGAATTGCTTACGGAATGGTAAGTGGTTGTTATTACAATAGAGACAACGATTTCGCCATGGTATATCTCATAAATGGTGCCAATACTGTACAAAGAGGCGATTACAGTAAATTTTACAAGGTGGAAGAAGAAGTGGTGAAGTATTTATACAATTTTGTAAAGGAGTTTATATAATGTCCAAAAGGAAAAAGGATCTTTACAATTATGATCCCGCTTCAGGAGAGTTGATAGGAAGTTATTCTGTGGCAGATCAAGATGAAGTATTGGAAAAAATGGATAAGGCAAGACAAACATTTCAGTCCTGGAAAAATAGCAGTTTACACAACAGAAGCTTTGCTCTATCTCAACTTAGAAGGTATATTAATGACAATATGGGCGACTTAGTTGAGATAATTTGCCGTGATACTGGCAAAGTACGCCAGGAAGCTCTCATGGCTGATATCTATCCTACATTGGAAATCATTAAATACTATGAAAAGAATCTCACTAAGATATTGCGCCCGCAAAAAAGGTCTACACCCCTATCAGCCCTAGGAAGTATTTCTTGGATCGAATACTATCCCAGAGGTGTAGTAGCTATTATTTCTCCCTGGAATTATCCTTTACAGTTGGCTTTAGTCCCCTTAATAACTGCTATAGCTGCTGGAAATGCAGCCATATTGAAGCCATCTGAAATCACCCCACTAACAGGACAGACCATTATAGACATATTAAGTAATGTAGAGGAAATACCAACAGATTTAGTTCAAATAATTCATGGAGAAGGTGAAGTAGGGAGTAATTTAGTAGAAACTGATCCGGATATGATCTTTTTTACCGGAAGTGTTAGGACAGGAAAAAAGATTATGAAAGCCGCTTCTCACAAATTGATCCCTGTAGAGCTAGAGCTGGGTGGAAAAGACCCTTTTATAGTTTTGAACGGTGCTAATTTGGAGAGGGCAAGTGAAGCTGCTGTTTACAGTGCTTTTGCCAATACTGGTCAACTCTGTATAAGTACAGAAAGATTGTATGTTGACGAGTCAGTGGCAGAAGAATTTGTTGCACTGGTAAAGAGTAAAACTGAACAATTGCGTGCTGGTCAAGGTCTTTGGGGAGATCTTGGGCCTTTCACCCATCCAAATCAGGGAGAACACGTTTCATCGCAAGTTCAAGATGCTCTAGATAAAGGTGCCAAACTTATCACAGGAGATGTTAGTAATGTAAAATCCGGCAGACCAGTGATTCTCTCACAGGTAGACCATTCTATGGATGTTATGTGGGAAGAGACTTTTGGCCCGATAATGCCCATCATGACCTTTTCCAGTAAAAAAGAAGCTGTAAATTTGGCAAATGATAGTCAATACGGGCTCAATGCCAGTATATGGAGTGAAAACAGCAACAAAGCTCAAAATTTAGCCAGTCAATTAGAAACAGGAAACTGTATCATCAATGATGTGATCCGAAATGTAGGGAATCCCAGTTTACCATTCGGTGGGGTTAAATTAAGCGGCATTGGCCGATACCACGGCCCTGAAGGATTGATTAATTTCTCGCACACTAAATCCATTATGCACAACAAAATCAACAGAAATAAAGAGATTAACTGGTTTCCCTTTGGTGAAGAAAGATACCGTGATATAAAAGACTTTTTAAAACTCTATTTTAGTGACAGCTCAATTATAAAAAAAGCTGTGGCAATCCCCACAACTTTTGCCAGATTACTTCGGAAAATGAAGTAAACAATATTTTATTTATTACCTTAGTTATTATCTTCTAGCTTATCTTCTAATTTATCTCGCATTTCATCATCTAATAGATGTGTGATGCCAGCAACTCTTTCTACATCAAGGAGAAAAGCTATCCCTTTACCTGGTTTATTAAGTCCTGCTTCTTTGATAATACTTTCTAGTACTTTATCTTTTATATTTTCTGGAACCAGGGTTAAAACGATCTCTTTTTCTGGCTCAATAGCTGACCCAAAAAGTTTCATTGTTTCATGTATGCCCGTACCTCTACCTTTAACAATGGTGCCCCCTTCTGCACCAACTTTTTTAGAAGCAGCTACTACATGGCAGGCATCACCTTTATTGACAATTGATATAATAATTTTAAAATCAGTTGATTTCATAATCATACTCCTTTCACTATAATTTTCCCCAATAACCTGGTTACTTTAATAGATGAGCTATACCGATAAGTTCATCTACATTCATAATAAAACAAACCCCATTACCTGGCTTCTTTAACTTGCCCGCTTCTTTAATAGTTTCAAAAACAGTATCAGCTAATTCATCATTTACTACTGTCAGTACTATTTCTCTATCTGATTTCAAAGAGGTCCCAAAAAATTTACTAAAGTCTTTTGCGCTTGTTCCTTTTCCTATTAAAGTAGTGCCTCCTTCGGCGCCTACTTTTTTTGTCTCTTCTATAATTTTTTTGGCTTTCCCCTTCTTGATTATAGTAACTATCAGTTTCTGTTTTTGCAATGTATTTTTCAACTTCTTTCTCCTTTCTAGAATAAATTAGTCCCAAAATTTGAACTGTTATAATCGGAGATAAAGCTACAAGTGCTATCATACCAAAACCATCTGCAGCAGTAGTTTCAGTGTCAAGTCCTTCAGAAATTCCTAGGGAGAAGGTCATTAAAAAAGTTGCTGTCATAGGACCAGTGACAACTCCCCCTGCATCATATGCTATAGCTACAAACTTTTCGCTGTTAAATATCATTAAAAATAATGCTATAAGATATCCTGGGATAATAAAATAACTGACGGGGATTTCAAAAATTAACCTTGTCATAGAAAGTGCCAGAGCTAAGCCCACACCTGAAGCCAGGGTTCCAAGTAAAATCACTTCAGGTATATAACCACCAGTTACATTCTCAACTTCTTGATTTAACACTTTTACAGCAGGTTCAGCTAGTGTCGCCACTATACCTAGCACTAAGGCAATTACGATTAAAATCCAATTACTGCCTTGAGCTATTTCTTCTCCCATGAGTTCAGCAATTGGTATATAAGCTATATTTACACCATGAAGAAAAAAAGATAATCCTAAAAAAGTCACAAACATACCGGCAAAAATATTTATTAGTTGCTTTCTTGTTACTTTAAGATAAAACAACTGAAATATTATAAAGAAAAACATCAATGGTAAAAGAGCAATAAACACTTCATATAAAGTATTTAACATTCCTTCAAAAATGACTATATCAAAATCATTCATCCAAAGACCACTCCTAATATCATAACCGCAATCACAGGGCCAATTGAAGCCAAGGCTACCAATCCAAAACCTTCTGTAGTATTTTTAGTTCTATCTCCCATTACTGAAGCCAAGCCTACTCCCATAGCCAATATAAATGGTACTGTCATGGGACCTGTAGTAGCACCTCCAGCATCAAAAGAAATGGGAGCGAAATCAGCAGGAACGAAATAAAAAAGTGCAATTATTATTGTATAACCTGTTAACAAAAGATATTTTAAAGGTAATTTTAAGATCAGCAACATAAAAGCTATGGCAACTGAAATAGCGACTCCCACAGCGACAACTTGCACCAATAAAGCTTGGGATATTTCTCCTTCAGTAACTGAGGCTGCTTGCTGACCTAAAACTCGTACTGCTGGTTCAGATATTGTAACAGCATAACCTAAAATCAATCCGTATAACAAAATCAAGGATATTCTTTTTAGAAAAGGTATTTTATTGCCAATCATCTCTCCGACAGGTAATAAACCTAATTCCACACCAGATAAAAATAAGAAAAAACCTATCAATACCATAATTGTTCCAACTAGGAATTGCAATACAATTTCAAATGGCATGGACAATACAAAAATCTGAATTGATAAAATAATAATTGCTAGAGGCAGAATAGACCATAAAGCATCTTTTAGTATCTTATAAATATCATCCAACTGTTCAGCTCACCTCGCATCTTGAAATATCCTTTTAAGTAGGTTCAGTTTAAGTT
>CAZKUS010000161.1:0-5251 GCA_964556025.1 uncultured Clostridia bacterium
TATGGAGGAAACAACACCTACTTCATAAGCTTCTTCCACACAGATTGAAGTAGTACTAGCTATTGCAGAACTAGGTATGAGTAAAATGATTAGCACAAGCAATAGGATTCTTTTCTTACACAATAAAATCACCTCTTATTGAATAAGTTGGACTTACTCTACTTCCTCAAAGCACGGAACTTTTGTGTTGCGTACATAAGTACCAATATTATTTGATAAGTTCTAATACCGATCTCTAAAACAGCTCACTTAAAAGCAGATCAATCTACAGCAAATACTGAATTTTTTGAAAATTTCGATCAGTTTATAATAAACGGCTTTGAACCCAATTTTAGTATCTATTATAACATAATACAACAGTGAAACAAGAAAAACCCGAGTGACCCCCGGGTTAATCTTTTAGCAAACCTTCAAACATTTCTGCCACGTCTTCACGGGTAGCTTCTTCGTTGGGTGAGAATTCCCCATCATCCAAAGACAGGGCTTCCATTCCCAAGGTTAAAGCTACATGATTCTCTCGGTTTTGTGATATTTCATCGACATCTTGGATAGTGTCCCTGTATTCAATTGTTTCGTCGATCTCTGCTAAATCGGTTAAATCTTTTGCCTTTACGGCAAGTTCAGCCAGTTCTTCCCTTGTCACTGATTCATCGGGATAAAGCCGATTGTCTTCTTCTATGTCACGGGTCATTTCCCGGGAAACTATATTTTGATCTATCACAAAGATTACACTGCGGTAGAAGTTATTTAATTCATCTTGACTGACATCATCCAATTCGGGGTCTGCATCATCAATATCGAAAGATATATCCATGTCATAAACCAATGAATAAATCATGTTCAGCGCTTCCAGTCTAGTTAATTTTTCATGGGGATCCAAGTTATAATTTTCATCAGTTTCTAGTACTTCTAATTTATATAAATACTCCAACATCCCTTCTTGTGGATGGTCCTGGATGTCTTGGGGCATGTTCTGGGTAGTTACAGATTGAGAGTCTTCTAGGTATTCTTCGGTTCCTGCGAACACTCCTTCGACTTCTGGATTTTCGACCTCGTAGACTAAATAATCACCTCGATACATTTTAGTTAACTCACTATCTTGGAGGTAGCTTTCCATGGCATTTTGCTGTACTTCCTGTTCTTGTTCTGTTAACTCTTGTTTTTGCGGATCTTCAAACTGTTCTGTGTCAGAAAGGGCATCTAAGGTAAATGTGTACAGACTTCCGGTATCTACACAAAAACCTATGTTCAACTGCAGTTCTTCCACAGGTACATTATACATTGTGAGATCTAAACGATATTCATAAACCTTGTCTCCTTGGTCTTCACGGACATAGGGATCTTCCCTTGTATCTACATGACCTACAAATCCCGGGGCAAATATTTCCAGGTATTTATCCACAACTTTTTCGGTCAATTGATATTGTTCCTCACTGTCTTGGGGATCATCGGATAGTTTATATTCTTCTAGTTCTGATAGAAGCTCTTCCAGTTCATCCGTATTTATATCAACAGTGTCTTCATCTAGCGACAGCGTAGAATCCGAAAAGCCATTTCCAGTGCTTCCAGTATGAATAAGAGTTACTTCTAATACCTGATCTTTGTATTTATCCAGAGATACCCGAACCATAAACGGTTTGTCTTCCATCATGTATTCCACACTGTAGTGTTCTGCGTGATAGATTCCTGCCCATCCTTCTCGGTATTCTGTGGACTGATAATTGGCTTGATCTTGAAATTTTTTCATTACTTTATCGGCTTTATCCCGGGCTGATTCTTCTGTCAATGGTTCGGAGCGTTCTTCGGGTTCTGGGTACTCATCGGGATCAGGTTCATATTCAGTGTTTTGAATTTTATCATCGAATTCCTCTACTGTCATTTGTTCATTGTTCGGTTTGTCGATCACCTGATCTTTTTCAGTACCTAGATAATAATCTTCCCCAAAGGTCGGAATAAAGACAGGTACAAAAGTTGATTCTTGTTTTTCTACATATTTAATTTGTGGTGTGTGATTGATAAAAGTTTCTTTAATCTGTTCTTGGTCTTGTAATTCTTCCGGTTCTTTAACATCTTTATATTTGTCCCGATATTCCTCAAGATCGTAGTTGTTGGTGTATTCGGTAACTGTTCCTGTTAAAGGGTCTACTTCTAATCTGATATGATTGGGCGTTTTGTATCCATGTGCCGTCTCTCGGAATTCGAACTCATGGTATCTTCTGCCATCATAAGTGGAAACAGATCCTGTCACTTCCGTTTCACCGGGCATTAGTTCTACTTCATCCTGAACTTCTGGGGCCACATCATCTAAAAAATCTTCAGCTATTTCCCGGGCATCTGTACGTTTAATATAATGAAATTCGTCTTCACGGTCGGGTGAGGGGTGTTCATAAGATACCAACAATTCTCGTTCATCATGAATGACTAAACTGACAGTATCTGGTGCGTCTTCTTCAGTTTCGGCATCGGCTATCCAGATGTCCCACTCTCCCGAGTCTTCATCGTATTCCAACCGCTCATATTCGTAAGTGTAATCTATCCTGTCTTGGACAATCTCTGCTACCATTTCCCTGACTTCCTCTTCTGTCATTTTAGGTTTCTCTTGGCTGTATACCTCATTTATTCCCACAAATGCAAACATAGTTAAAATCAAAGCTGTAATTAAAGCTAATGAAAATAGCAAGAAAATAACTTCCGATATAGATGTTGATCTAGTCAAAACATCACCTCCAGTTTTGTCAGTTTTGCCAGTTTTTATTTGTATTCACTGATTCTGAATATAAGAGCAAGGGCCTCGGCTCTAGTCAGGTTTTCATCAGGGGAAAAGTCTGTTCCATCCCCCTCCATAATTCCTGTTATAGATGAAATGGCGACCCAATTCTTTTCTTCTCGGTTTAGTCCTTGAGTGTCTTGATAATTTAACGGATAGTTCAGGTTATCATCTGCTACTTGTTGATATCCCAGTATTTTAACTATTTGTTTGGCCTTATCCAGTCTGGTGATATACTCCTCATCTGTCAGTTCTTGTTCATCTTCTGCTTCCTGCTCATCTTCTGAGATTAGACCCGCTCCTATGAGCATTTCATTTAACTCTTCTTCGGTAATATCTTCATCTGGAGCCAGTTCACCATTTCGAAGAGTCAAAAATTCCTGGGCCAAGGCCAATTCCATATAATCCGAAGCCCAGTGACTGTCATCTATCATATCCTCCACATCGAATACTTCACCATAACTAGAACCATCGCGCTGATATATTTCTCCAGTATCACCGTGGATATACGGTGCCTCGATGCCAGTACCATCATAGGTTACAAATTCTTCTAGTTGATAGGCAGGTTGCATTGAAATTTCCTGCTCCCTCTCACCGACAATGGTACTGTCTACTACTTCATTCTCAGGCACATACGATAGGGTTACACCCATCTCGTCTATCAGCAGTTCCCTGGCTTCCTGCAATGTTAATTCTATATCTTCAGGAGTAAGAAGTTCATCGTGGTCGTGGTGGTCAATATAGTCTTGCCAGTATCCAGTAATCCTGGTGGGCATGCCAGTGGCTTTATCTAGTAAAATATTTTCTCCCACATTGTCTATTGGAATATTATTAACTACATTTAATGAGTAATAAGGAGTACCTAGTCTTCCAGGATCTAAATCCACAGGATAATCTGTAGTATCTTCCACTATATCGCTGTGAATAGTTTCATTAACTATCATGAGGTCATCTTCCCGGCCTGTGGGGAAACTCTGGCTGACTTCTGTGGCAATTTGGTGATGCATACTATCGTGTTCTACTACTTTTTCTTCTACATCAGCAAATTCTTCCCAAAAACTGGCCATATCGTCTTTATCCAGTTCTTCCACACTCCTACTGGGTAAATCCAAATTGACAACTTGTGTCGAATCAGGGTCAATGAAAATATCTACATATTGGCCTGTGGGGAGAAATTCTGCACTAAATTCCAACCTATAAATGTCTTGATCTTCATCTAAATGCTGAAGACCGGCCCTTCTACCGACTTGCACTTCGGAAATACTTTCCATCTCATACTCTTCCAAACCAACTGACTGCAGGGATGCTTCTCCTAGGTTAATTAAATGTTCATATTCTGAATTTTGATCTTCGTCTTGATTTGCATTTTGATTTGTATCTTGACTTGCGTCCTGATTTGCAAGATCTTCATAATCGAATTCATTTTTCGTAAATCCGGCTGTTTCTAAGTAATCTTGATCTAGTTCACCTTGTGATGTGATCATATTGTCATAACTGTTCTGATCTAAATGCTCAGAGTGCGAGTTAATCACTTCTTCGTCTACAGCATCCACTAGATAGTTCTGCTGTAGTGTGGACACCTGATCATCAACTATCATCTGCCCTGCAAAGGTGTAGTAAAGTTCTGGAGATTGGAGATCGGTATGATCATCAGTGCTATCGTCATAATCATTTTCGTCTGGCTGTCGATATATTAACTGAAGGGGAAGTTGTTCTTTTAAGATGCTTTCGGCATTTTTCTGAGAGATAGCTTCTGATTGATCAAGATCATGGAATTTTTCAACTACAGTGAAATCTCGTCTCATTTCCGACAGCTTTCCATTAACAGCATCTATGCCGATAGTTATCCCGTCTCCTTGAACAGGGATGTCTTGATGCAATCTTTGAAAGAAAAAGCGATACTGGGGCCCCCGAAAGTCATTATCGAGTTCTTTTTTAACATGAGGATCTAGGTCGAGTTCATCGTCAGAAACCAGGTCAGGGAACAAATCCTCAAGTTGTTCTATAGCTTTTTCTTCTGCTTCAGATAGGGTTATTCGAGCTAAATCCTCTACATCGTCATGGCGGCGAGATAGGCTTTGTATCTGGTCGAGCTCTAGGTGATAATTAATACTCAGTTCTACCTCACCGCGTTCATAAGTTAAAAATAAGACATCATCTTCTACAGTGCTTTCACTAACCCTTTCCAACTGAAATTCATCATCCAGATCGAAAAAATCACTAATATGCTCATCTATTTCTTTTAGTTCATCTTCGTCAATTTCGTCTACCCTATCGGTTAAGTCTTCACTTACAGCGGCATTAGCAGTCTGTATAGATGGTGCATACAATAAAATTAGCAGCATAACAGCCAATGCTGCTGTGAAACTCAAGAAAGATTTGGAGTTGGAAAAAGACATGTATATCCCTCCTGAATTCGCTTTGTATATTTGAAATTGGTTAAATCTATTCGACTCTACAATTAAACTTCAATATTTATCAGAT
>CAZKUS010000162.1:0-5220 GCA_964556025.1 uncultured Clostridia bacterium
TTCTCGTGACTTTAGTCATGAGAGGTTCACTAAGGGGGTGCCTAAATGGATGAAAAATTATCAGATATGCCTATAGAAGATTATATTGCATCAAACAAGAAAAAGACTTATTTTCTATTCGGAGTTTTTATTGCGATAATCTTAGCATTGTTACTTCTACCATCCTATTTGCTCGGATATGAAATACACTGGGCAGGTATAATAATGTGGGCAGTAATTGGAGTAATAATCTTCACCGTGTTTTATTTTAAAGGAGATAATGTATTGGCTAGAGCTGTTGGCGCTAAAAAGATTAAAGACGAAAACGATGAACGGTATATATGGCATACAACTGAGGCATTAGCTATAGGAGCGGGCATAAGTATGCCAGATCTGTATGTTATAGAAACAGACACACCTAATGCCTTCGCAGCAGGTAGATCCCCTGACCGTGCCTCATTAGCAGTTACTCGAGGTTTGATTGAAAAATTAGATAGGAATGAACTAGAAGCTGTAATAGCTCACGAAATAGCACATATAAAAAACTATGACATAAGAGTTGCCACAATTGCCGTTGTATTAACTTTAATAATTTATATGATTTCTAGAGGAATTACAGGAACTCATAGAAGAGGCAGGGTTCGAGGGGGTAGTAGAGGTAAAGGGCGAGGCCTAGGTGCACTTATTTTATTAATATTAGCAATCTTAGCTCCTATCTTTGCAAAAATGATTCAATATAGTATTTCCAGAGAAAGAGAATATCTGGCTGATTCAACTGGGGCTGAAATTTCAAACAATCCAGATGCTTTAGCAAGTGCTTTAGAAAAAATAGCAGGACTAAATACAGGAGAGGACGAAACTCTGGAAAATGATGCAATGCAGAGCTTGTTTTTCGTTTGTCCAATGTCATCAGATGAATACAAAACAAAAGGATTTGGTTCAAAAGCTTTTAAAACACATCCACCAGTTGAAGAAAGGTTGAAAAGATTGAGAGCTATGGCATAATAGTAAATTATTTTTTCAAATACTAATAAGCAGGAGGGAATATTAATGGTAGCGATAGTCGCTAAGCTAAAGGCAAAACCAGGTAAAGAGAAGGAACTAGAAGAAGTAATTACAAAACTTACCCGGGAGGTGCGCGATAAAGAACAGGACTGTATCATGTATGAACCCTATGTTTTGAGGGAGGGTCCTTCTGAGATAGTGGTAATAGAAAAATATAAAAACGATGAAGCGATTGATTATCACAGAAGTACTTCTCACTACATAGCTGCAAAAGAGAAGTTTCAAGAGCTATTGAGAGAAGCTCCTGAGGTAAATATTTTAGATGAACTAAGTTGATTTAAAGAAAGTAATACTTTTGACAGCTAATATGAATAGCCCTAGACCGAACTTATGAGGCTGGTCTAGGGCTTTAAAGTTTTCCGTCTTCTTGTCTCTAAGTATGGTTCTTACGGTTGACATAACTTGGAACTGCTTTATCCGGATCCTAATGTTCGGGGGTGTGAGAGGGAGGGTGGTTAATCACCGCACACTATCTCTATTAGCGATTAATTAAATGAACTTACAACTGGATTGGCAGCTCCATTATAATCAAAGTGTGTTGTATCGCTTATATCTTTAAGGTTCCTAATCATTTGACTTGCTTGTGATTCTTTGTGACCTAACTGCTCTAAACGACGTTGTCTTTCAAATTCAATCTGGTTTAAATTATTTAACTGATGTATGCTATTTTCCTCTACCTGGACTAGTTGATTTGTCAAACTGCTGATCTGATTCAAATTTTGAGCGAATTTATCTATTCTCTGCTGAATATCAGAAAGTTCATTAACTATTTGAGAGGTGTCTACTTGTTGGTCACTCCACTGTACGTTTTGAATACTAGAATTGATGTGATCTGTAATTCTAACTAATTCATCCACCATTTGATTACTATAGTTTTGAATGTTGCTCAATTGTTGAGAAGTTTGGAATTGTTGTTGACTTAATTGATCAACAAGTTGTTGGGTTTCATTTTCAAAATACATTAACTCGTCAAAATGTCTTCTGTTATCTTCTTCTACCTGAACTAATTGGTTGGTAATCTGACTTATGTGGTTTAAGTTTTGCTTTAGCTGATTAACTTGTTGATTGGAAAATGAAGATACACCAACATTATGATTGAATGTAGTGGGGACATTTTGTTGAGGCACAACCCATTGCGATTGTCCTCCCATAGGTTGTTGGTTAGACCAACCTGATACACCACCAGAAAAAGTATTAACGGGCCTGTTAGTTACTGGAGCGTAGCTTGTGGATCCTGGGGTCTGGGTGAACTGTTTTCCAACTGAAGGACGAGAAATGTAATTTCTCCTTTGACGATTCCAGGGTCTCACATTAGTGTGAGAGTGGTTAAAATCTGAAACTATAGGACTTTGCATAGTCTGTACCATAATTTTTACCTCCTTTAAATATTTTAATATCTTATCTCACTATATAGCATGTTACATATTGAAAGTTTATATTAATAGTAATTTATGGAAACCGGGGATCTATTATATGATAGCTTTAGATGTAGCGAACATGATCATCTTGAGCGAAATTGTTATTGTATTGCTATTAATAACAGAATATAACAGCGGAATTTTTTAAAAAAATTTAATTATCCCCTAGACAGTATACTAGTATACTGGTATACTTTAAATGAAAGTTGTGAGAAAATTGTCGAATTTAAAGCACAATTAAAACAATTTGTTAGGATGATATTATGTTTGGGTCAGATATTAAAGAACAAGTGATTAATTTGCATAATGAGAATGAAGTGAATCAAGTGAAGAATTTTCTGGCCAATCATGATTTACAATTTGAGCAAGACATAGAGTACTGTATAACTTATATTGATCCTAAATCTAAGTCCATTATTGGGACGGGCTCTTTCAGCGGCAAAGTACTAAAGTGTTTGGCAGTAGACGAACAATATCAGGGGCAGAATATTTTGGGAAAAATAATGACCAGTTTGATGAGAGAGCAGTACAGCAGGGGGAATAATCATTTGTTTTTATTTACGCCCCCTAAAAATATAAGTTTTTTCCGGCAAATGAACTTTCATAAATTAGCGGCAGTTAATAATAAAATTGTCCTTATGGAAAACACGCCAAATGGCATTAAAGATTATCAAGAAAAGCTCTATGAAGGCAAACTGCCTTCTAAAAATACAGCCGCTATAGTCGTTAATTGCAACCCATTTACTCTGGGACACAGATATCTAATAGAACAAGCAGCTGGAGAAAATGATGTGCTTTATGTTTTTGTGGTTAAAGAGGATCGCTCGAGTTTTCCTTTTGAGATCAGATATAATTTAGTTGTGGAAGGAACCAAAGACCTTGACAATGTAGTGGTATTCAAAGGAGAAGATTATATTATATCCAATGCGACCTTTCCATCTTATTTTTTAAAAGACTGTCAAGATATAGTGAAAACTCATGCACACCTTGATCTAGAGATTTTCTCCACTTACATTGTACCGGTTTTAAACATTAAAACTAGATATGTAGGAAAAGAACCCTATTGCCAGGTGACAAATACATATAATAAACTTATGGAAGAGACACTGCCACAAAAAGGTATAAAAGTAACAGAATTACAACGATATGATATAGATGGACAACCTATCAGTGCGTCTGAAGTAAGAAAGTTAATCAAACAGGGCAAATTAGCAGAAACCAAGCCATTACTACCAAAAACTACTTACGAATTTTTAGTAAGTGACCAAGCTAGACCCATAATTGACAATATACAAAGATCTGAAACCTCAAGGCACTAAAAGCAGAACTATACGCAAGGTGTCTGAAAATTACAACGGAAGGGGTTTGCCATGAAAGAAGATATTAGGCTGGCAAAAGTTGATCCAAACGATTTGCGTCCCATTAGAGAAATAGTCTTCCAAAACTTAAAAAAAGCTATTTTATCAGGTGAGTTAAAACCTGGAAATCGGTTAGTGGAAAGCACAATCGCTGAGAAAATGGAAGCCAGCAGAACACCTGTTAGAGAAGCACTGCGCCAGCTCGAGTTAGAAGGCTTGGCCGTGCACATTCACAGAAGGGGAACAGTGGTTAAAGGTATTTCCATAGAAGATGCTTTGGAGATATATGAAATCCGTGAAGTATTAGAAGGGCTAGTAGTTAGAAAAGCTTGTGTAAGGAGAACGACTGAAGAAATAGATGAACTTTATACCATATTAAACGAAATTAAAAGTTGTATAGATAAAGGAAATATGGAGGAAAATTTGATTCAGCATAAAAAATTTAATATGAAAGTTTTGGATATAGCAAAGAGCGAAAGATTACAGAATATGATGACAAACATTTATGAATCACTGTCTATTCTTAGAAATGTATCTTTAGAGTCGCGAGATCGTCAAACTACAGCTTTGGAAGAACATAAAAAAATCGTTCAAGCCATTGAAAATCAACAAGAAGAATTAGGAGAGAAATTGGCCAGAGAACACATTATCAAAGCCAAACAAGCTTATCTAGACCATATGAAATGCCGTAATTAGTGAGAAGCGCTATTATTTGTGTTGTTGATAGCTGAACTCATTGTTTATCTGGATGTTCAGTTGATCAGTTCAGTTATCAACAATCAACTTTAACACAGTTTAGCGAGAAAGTCATATCATTGATACAATTTTTTTACTACCAATTGTATACTGGTATACAAAATTATGGAAACTACCGGTATACTAGTATACCGGTATACATAAACATGACATATTTAAACACAGCAACTGCTTATCACTAACACATACTGGAGGTGGTTAGAAAATAATTAACTGAATGAAATTACTAAAGTATGTGAAAAAAGTATGTAAAAAGATTAAGAAAATTGTAACAAAAACTAAATTTCAATGGGGGGATTTTTCTTGAGTTTGCTGTACAAATTAATGGCAATTGTAGGTATCGTTTGTTTAGGACTGTTTGGGTCACTAATTGTAGGTTGTGATGAAGAAGCAGAAGGTGATGAAGGTGCTAATTATCCCGAAGAAAATTTTGACTTTATTTCACCAGGTGGTTCTGGTGGTGGCTGGGATACGACTATTAGAACTGCTTCCAGCGTTTTAGATGAAGAAGGGCTGGTTGATCAATCCATGCCTGTAGAAAACATTACGGGTGGCGGCGGAGGTGTCGCCTTAGCTGAACTTCAAGAGCGTGCTGGCGATCCGTATACCGTAACTGTTTATTCACCGCCACTACACTTTATAAA
>CAZKUS010000163.1:0-5210 GCA_964556025.1 uncultured Clostridia bacterium
ATTCATTTTGCACTTTTTCGTCTGTTTTAGGTTCAGGATAATTCACAGGGAAAATGCTCAAACCACTACTCGGTTGACCTTGATAATCTGATTTATTAGTCATTTCACCCTGGAGGCGCCTCTGATATTGGGCAAAGTCAATCAAATTATCTATAGGTTCATCAGTCTGTTTTTGTTTATCTTTATCATCGAACATATAAAGCACCCCATTAAGTAAACACAGTTAAATAAGTACTAGATTAATTATAACATATAGTTAACCTATCATAATTGAAGTCACGAAAGTGCGTGAAGACTTTTCCAATTTTAAAAAAATGGCTGTGTTAAAGTTGAATGTTGATAGCTAAACTTTTCGATTGAACGAATTTTGTGTTCAGGAAGCTTTAATTCTACTTTTTGGGAGTTTTAGATGTACCAGCCCGAAACATTGAATGTGAAATTGAAGAGTTCAGCTATCAACAACAGAATATAACAGCGCCTAAAAAATAGTGGGACTAAACAGTATAGCAAAATTAATACCCATAAATGTCAAAATTATAAGTAATGCCACATAAGCAAGAACTTTCATTTTTTTATTTTTCTGCTCATAATTGTCTATACAATTATGACATAACAACATTTGCTCATATTCTGCCGGAAAGTTTTTACCAAAAGCAAAATTTTTTCTTATTACATGTTCGGTCAGATGTTTATCGGATATACCACATATTTGGCAAATTTCTTTTGAATCTTCTCTTTGCTTCTCATTACTCATAGATTTCACCACCTTATGCGAAGTTAATATTTTACTGCTATTAACAGCAGAACATGACAGCGACTTGTGGTTAATAATTTCTTGTTCAACCATCTTTTTTCCTGTTGGAAATTTAAGTAGACAAAACAATTGACGCTGTTATATTATGGTATTGATAACAATTGGCGCTGTTATATTAAAAAAGGGATCAACCCTCGATGGGAGTTACACCAACGAAGATCGACCCCTTATACTATACACCGCAATATTTATACAACCAACTGCCCTTTTTTAATCACCTTTTCCACATGATTAACCCCGTAATGATAAGGCAAGTACTCGTGATTAGGCATATCGTAAATAACAATATCCGCCTGTTTACCGGTTTCAATACTACCTATGACATCACCTCTATTAATAGCATGAGCAGCGTTGATGGTAGCTGCATTAATAGCTTCCCCAGGTGTCATTTTCATTTTAAGACATGCGAGCGTAATAATCAAACTCATAGATTCAGTGGGGGAAGAACCTGGGTTTCTATCTGTGGACAAGGCAACAGGCACGCCTTGAGAGATCATATCTCGGGCTCTGGCGTAATCATCTTTCATTAAAAAGAATAGTGTACCAGGTAATAAAACTGCCACTACGCCAGAAGCGGCCATATCAGAAATGCCCTGATCGGTAGCTTCTCCTAGATGATCCGCTGAAATAGCACCTACCTCTGCTGCCAGTTCAGCTCCACCCAATGGATTTATTTCATCAGCGTGTATTTTAGGTTTAAGACCTCTAGCTTTGGCTGCTTCAAGTACCCTACGGGACTGTTCTATACTGAATACTCCGTCTTCACAGAATACATCACAGAACTCAGCCAGGTTTTCATCTTCAACTTTAGGCAGCATGTCTTCTATTACCAGATCTACAAATTTATCTGTATCTTGTTTGTAATCTTTAGGGATAGCATGAGCGCCTAAGAAAGTGTTCACTACATCTACTGGGTGAACTCTATCCAGATCTCTAGAGACTTTTAACTGTCTCAACTCTGTTTCTGTGTCTAAACCGTAACCGCTTTTGGATTCTACTGTAGTCACTCCTTCCTGCAGGAAAGTGTCTAAACGCCGTTTACCGGAATAGAACAGTTCTTCTTGGGAGGTGTTTCTAGTAGATTCTACCGTCCCCAAAATACCTCCACCATCTTTTAAAATCTCCAAGTACTCGGCTCCCTGAATTCTCATACCCAGCTCTTTTTCTCTGGTGGAACCGAAAATAATGTGAGTATGTGGGTCAACAAACCCTGGCATAACAGTTTTCCCCCGACCATCTACCACTCGAGTATGTGGAGAAACTCTTACACTTTCCAAAACTTGTTCATTGCTTCCTGCCGCCACTATGACTTCGTCTTTTGCGGCCACGGCACCTTGCTCTATCACACCGGGATCTTTCAGATCAGCCCCGGTTTTTGCGCTGTGACTGTTTCTCGACGCCGTCACAAGTTCTTCGGCATTGTAAATCACCAGATCTGGAACAATTTTATCACCAGCGGGTTTTGGCAAATTATCCCCCCCTATTCGTAGCTTTTAACTACACTCATATTATACTTGATCTGCATCAAGTTAAATGTTGATAGTTGATAGCAATAATATTATTAATTGAACAAATTATTCAAACCCTTGTTATTCCAACAATCTATTTTCCAGGACTTGTTCAGAATCAAACCCGTCTAACTGCAAGTAGTATCTAGCTGCGTCCAGCAGAGCTTCTACCGGTGTTAGACCCACAATTTCACAGTCTGTAATGTATACTCCGTATCTAGCGGCTTCGATTTTGATAAGCTCCTGTACACGGTAAATAGGAGTTTGATAAACATCTACTAAATTCATGGTAATTTGAGCTATCTGCCGATCATCAATATATATTCCCAGAGCTTTAACATTTTTCAAGCCACCACTTTTTTGGCGAATATTAGCAGCTATTTTCTTTGCTATCTCCACATCTGAAGTGCTTAAATTGACATTATAAGCTACTAAAGGTTTTCTGGCTCCAACAGCGGTAGCTCCAGCTTTTTCGTTCATTTGAGCTGGCCCGTAATCGGGTTTTTCTCCTTGTTCATTTATGCGCTCTTTAACGCCTTCGTACTCGCCTTTTCTAACTTTTGCCAGGTTTTTGCGCCCTGAAATTGTGGCGGACTCTTCGTACATGAATACGGGGATTTGAAACTGTTCACCGATCTGTTTTGCTATCTCTTGAGACAATTCTACACATTCTTCCATGCCAATATCTTTTACCGGAGTCAGTGGTATTACATCAGTTGCACCCATCCTAGGATGTTCCCCTTGATGTTTAGTCATATCGATCTCTTCTTGAGCTGTTTTTACTGATGCTAGCACTGCTTCTTTTAATGGTTCCGGCTCTCCCACTACCGTGATCACCGTCCTATTGTGGTCAGCATCGGGAGAACAGTCCAGTAGTTTCACTCCTTCCGTGTTTTCAAAATCAGCTGCGATCTTGTCAATCACCTGCTGGTCTTCACCCTCACTATAGTTTGGTACACATTCGATCAATGCCATGAAACCCCTCCTTCTCTTAAGTTAAATTTTTTAAATTGGCTCAATTTAAGTTAAATGTTGATAGCAATAAACACTTCAATTAAACATATTATGCGGTTTTAGATGTAGTTTGGTTCTGTTATTTTTCTATTTCCACATGGGGATTTCTACTCCCCGTTCTTTAGCTGTCTGTTCGGCTTTTTCGTACCCGGCGTCAACGTGACGGATAACGCCCATACCGGGGTCTGTTGTTAGGACTCTTTCCAGCCTTTCTTCTGCTTCTTTAGTACCATCAGCCACTACTACCATCCCGGCATGAAGAGAATAGCCAATTCCTACACCTCCGCCGTGGTGAACCGATACCCAATTAGCTCCAGCAGCTGTATTTAGTAAAGCGTTTAAAATGGGCCAGTCAGCTATGGCATCACTTCCATCTTTCATACCTTCTGTCTCACGGTTGGGTGAAGCTACAGAACCGCAGTCTAAGTGGTCTCTACCGATGACTACGGGGGCTTTTATCTCACCTTTTGCCACCAAATCATTTATCAGTTTGCCAAACCTGGCCCGTTCGCCGTAGCCAAGCCAGCAGATTCGAGAAGGAAGTCCCTGAAAGCTCACCTGTTCCCCGGCCATTTTTATCCACCTAGTCAGGTGTTCATTGTCGGAAAACTCTTCTAAAATCACTCGATCTGTTCTGTAGATATCTTCAGGGTCTCCCGACAGAGCTACCCAGCGGAAAGGACCTTTCCCTTCACAGAATTGTGGCCGAATGTAAGCTGGAACGAACCCTGGAAAGTCGAAAGCATTTTCCACGCCTTCTCCATAGGCCTGTTGGCGAATATTGTTACCATAATCGAAGACTATAGCTCCCTGTTTTTGTAGCTCTAACATGGCGTTTACATGTTCGGCTATACTGGCTCTAGACATTTCCATGTACTTGTCCGGGTCTTTTTCACGCAGCTCCAGAGCTTTTTCGTAATCGATGCCGGCAGGTATATATCCGTTCAATGTATCATGGGCAGAGGTCTGATCTGTGACCATATCGGGAATGCGGCCTCGGCCCAGTAGTTCAGGAAATACTTCTGCCGCATTTCCTTGAAGACCAATAGACAGCGGTTTTTTATCTGCCACTGCCTCATCAGCACGTTTTAAAGCATCATCTAAATTTTCCGCCATTTCATCCAGGTATTTGTGCTCTATCCGTCTCTCTATGCGGTTTCTATCTACTTCTACACACAATGCCACACCATTATTCATGGTGATCGCTAGGGGCTGGGCTCCTCCCATACCTCCCAGTCCTGCTGTCAGCACTAATTTACCAGACAGGTCCGAATTGTAATGCTTTTTACCCGCGGCTCCAAAGGTCTCATAAGTACCCTGCAGGATCCCCTGAGTTCCTATATATATCCAGCTCCCTGCCGTCATTTGACCGTACATCATAAGACCTTGTTTCTCTAACTCGCGAAAGTAGTCCCAGTTTGCCCAGGCAGAAACTAACAGTGAATTGGCCAGGAGCACTCTGGGTGCTTGCCTGTGGGTTTTGAACACTCCTACAGGTTTCCCGGACTGAACTAATAGGGTTTCGTCTTCTTCTAAGTCTTGTAATGATTTTAAGATCGCTTCATAACTTTCCCAATTTCGGGCAGCTTTTCCGCTTCCCCCGTACACCACCAATTTTTCCGGGTTTTCTGCTACTTCTGGATCCAGATTATTCATAAGCATCCGCATAGGCGCTTCTTGCTGCCAACCTTTACACGTTATGTCTGTACCACGGGGCGCTCTGACCGTCTTCTTATTTATCTCACTCAAGACAATCTCCCTCCTTGTTAGGCTTGTGTTAAAGTTGAGTTTTGATAGCTGAGCTCTTCGATTGAACGAATTTTGTGATCAGGAAGCTTTAATTCTACTGTTTGGGAGTTTTAGATGTACCAACC
>CAZKUS010000164.1:0-2193 GCA_964556025.1 uncultured Clostridia bacterium
ACTTCTACTGAGAACTGTCTTTTTATTGGCATTTATGTTATTAGAAATTTGTAACGACAACGGCAAAAAATTCTAGTTAATTTTCGCCTTAGTTTAAGGAATCCACTCCTCGACTACCTCTCTATTATCCTCAATCCAAGCTTCTGCAGCTTCAATCTCTTCTCCTTCATCGTGTTGATCAAACACATCAATTAAATCACCGTATTCTTCATCAGTCAAATAAATGTTTTCAAAAAACTCGGCAGCTTCTGGATTGTCCTCTTGAAAACCTTCTTTAGCCCTTACGTATACATCTTCCTCTTCTCCAAATACTCCCTCCGGATCATCTAAAAATTTCAAATCCATCCTGGCAAATTTCATATGTGGTGTCCAGCCCGTTACTACTATCCCTTCTTCATTTTCATAAGCATCTTCTAAAGTTGCAGTCATGGCATGATCACTACTGTAGACTAATTCCAAATCTAAGTCATACTCTTCTTCCGCTTCTTCAGACAATTCCATTAAGCCAGCACCAGAGTCTATCCCTACAATCTCATCATTAAATTCATCACTATACTCGTTAAGCTCCGTTATACTGTCGATATCTACGTAGTCCGGAACAGCAAACCCTAATGTGGCACCTTCATAAGTGGTACCTAAGTCTTCTAGATTTTCTCCATGGTCATCCATGTAACTTCCATGGGTTACAGGTAACCAAGTCGCTAAATAAGCATCCAAATCACCATCAGCTAAAGAAGTAAATATCGCTCCTAGATCTGCATGAGTCATATCTACATCATAATCCATATCATTTTCTAACACCGCTTTAGCCAAATAGTGAATAGCAATAGCATCTTCATAGTTACTTGTGGCTAATTCAAGTTCTTTTGCTTCTTGATCATTTGGTGCACAAGCTGATAGAGGTAACATGGCTATCAATATTATTACTATTGTGATTTTTGCTGAAATTCTAGACATTTACGAACCCCCTGAGATTAAAATTAGTTTCGTGTTAACAACTTTACCCTATTTTTCTAATATTATCAAATAGGTATGTCTAGTATGAGTTAATTTATGTGATGTTATTGAATCAAACAGTACGATTTTGAGCTCATTTCTCAAAACTGTTAGTGATTTGAACGGTTTTGCCATTTTTTCACTGCTATTTAAATATTAATATATCCAGTCAGGGGGTCTTAAAATCATTATAGAGTTTTCTTTTGCTTCCGTATCCCATATTCCATACAAATACCCATCTTGGCACGGTCCTACAATACCCCTAGAAAACTGTTCACCAAATTCCATATGAAAGTTAGGGTAAGTTGCCAGAAGGTGAAAGGTGCGTCCATGGTCCCCGGAACCTACTACAAATGTTCTGGTTTCATCATCGTACATTGAGGGTAATGTAATGTATATCTCTGAACCATCTTGCGCATAAGGGGCGGTAGCATACTGTCTGTAAGTAGGTTGCTGATCCCATACTCCAATGGCCCGTTCCAGGACATAGTTCTCTTTATTCCCCTCAAATTTATAATCTCTGGGTATCTCCAAAAGACCAGCATGGGTGCCGCCGCTATCTCCGCCATAAACTATAGTATGTTGAGTAGTAGCTAATAATGTTGGTTGAAATTGATCATGGGGTAGATCCGTGTCAATATCGTCGGAAATATTCCGCCATGACTTTCCTAAATCATCACTTATATACATAGCGGCATTTTCACCATCACCTTGAGAATTCCATATTCGGCCTTGGTAGGGATCATATGTGGCTGTATGATGATGAAGCTGTTGATCTTCGTTAAATCGTTCCGCTGTACGGAGATTAGACCAAGACTTACCACCGTCAAAGGTTCCCCACAACTTACCTTCACCATCACCCCGTTCAGATATCAGTATAATCTGTTCGGGTTCCTGCCCACCATGGTACCATGTGATTCCGAACATAATGGGCTCATGATCATAGGTAAACTGTTCTTTTTTGTTGTATTCACCATCAAAATCACGAGAGTAGTATATGGCCCCTCGGTTTTCTTCCCCATCACCATCAGTAATTACTACATATCCCGTGTCAGTATTGGTAACAAAGTAAGGAGCACCATATCCATCAGCTTGAAAGTTATAGACATCTTCCCCGGTAATAATCTCCATATCCTGTAATCCGCTGCTTCCTCGCCATAAAGTGTTTTCCTCTCCTGTACCGTATATACGATTATC
>CAZKUS010000164.1:2293-5195 GCA_964556025.1 uncultured Clostridia bacterium
CGCTGCTTCCTCGCCATAAAGTGTTTTCCTCTCCTGTACCGTATATACGATTATCCGCTCCAACACTCCTAGGCTTTTCTGCGGGCTGATGATTCTCGACTTTCACAGTTTCCATAGTCCCCTTGGGATCAGCAGTTATTTTGGATCTTTTGGAAGGTTCTTTTATCTTGTCATTATCAATATCTGTCTTAACTTTATCTTGCAAAGACTCCACTTCACGCAAGTCTTCTAACTTAGTCACACGATCTTCCAAATTCACTACTTTCTCTTCTAGCCCATCTGAATCGCTATTAATGTCTAAAATCACTATAACTGACATTACTACAATTAGGACTAAACCTATGATTTGAAGTTGGAATGTCGAAAGCTTTTCAGAACCATTCATCTTAGCTGCCACCACCTGTGATCACATAAAATGCTAGTTTTAATTTGCATATTTTAATTTTGGCTATGTTAAAGTTGCATGTTGATCAAGTATAACTGTTAGTTGTTTACACTATTCTACCTCATGATCCGCTTCTATCTCAAATCCAAAAAAATAGTAGGTTTCACTATAATAGTAGTCAAGCATTAACAACGCAAAGGTGATTACAGAAGTGGCTCCTATAAGATGTATAAAATAACCAATTAGTACATATCTGTTAGTGTATCATCTATTCGATATAAGACAGTCAAAGCTTCGGCTCTAGTCAAGTAATCCTGGGGTTCAAATTCTTCACCATTTCCTTCCATTATTTCCAAACCCGTTGTAATCGCCACATAATCTAGATAATCAGCGGAAATTTCTTCAGCATCTGTTATATCCAAATGATAGTCAAATCCATCTGAAACAATCACTTCTAGATCCAAAGCTTTAACTACAATTTCAGCCATTTCTTCTCTAGTTATCTCTTGTTCTGGTCTAAACTGTTCTGTTTCATTAAAGACTTCCTGTTCGGCCAAGAACTGAACCTGTTCAAATTTATCATGGTCTGTATCAATATCCTGGAAGTGTGGTTCTTCTGCTACATCCAGTCTTGAAGTGTCTTGAAGCATAAAGGTCAATCCATTAACCATTTCTTCTCGGGTTATTTCTTCATTGGGAGCTAATTCTCCGTCTTTCAGTGGTAGTATATCCTGAGCTAATGCCAACTCCAAATAATCAGAAGCCCAGTGCTCTTCATCCACTAATTCGAACACCTTTTCATCATCCATGTCATCTAATTCTCCATCATAAATTTTGCCTGTTTCAGCTCCTAGATAAAATGGATCATTACCTTGATCAGGAGTAGTAACCAGTTGGTATGCTGGACGGAGCTCAATTTTAGGCTGCTCGTACTCGTCGGGGTCGTCGGGCATGCCATCGAATTCGTCTTCAGTTATTCTTTCTTGAACGTAGACCAGTTCTGCTCCTATTTCAGATACCAACTTCTCTTGCGCTTCTTTCAAAGATACATCAACTCTGTCTTCATAATCAGGGTAATCACCTTCTGCCGGTATTCGACTGATCTCACTGATTATACCAGTGTCATCTACGATCACTTCATACCCGGAATTAGTTATAGGGACTCCATCTTGCAGCTCAACATATTCGTATACTCGAGCTGCACCACCTAGCTCTTGTTCTTGGGGATTTTCAATCAGGTCCATATCATCGGCAACGGTTTCTTCACTTATAAATGAAGAAAGTTCCCTTTGTGACAGTATTTGAGTTTCGTCCTTAAATGGTAGCTCCTCCATAAACTCATTGGCTATTTCCAGAAGGTGAAGCTCATCGGCTTCTGCAAGTTCATCGGATAGTAATTCCTCTCCCACATCTCTCAACATTCTACTGTCTAATTCCATAAGTTCGCCTGTGTCCTGACAAATTTCCACTCTGATATCACGACGTTCTGGAAGTTCTTCACTTTCAAATACTACTTCAAAAACCTCTTGTTCCTCATCAAAATAACGCGATCTGGTAGTTGCATCTTCGTTTACAGACTCTAGCTCTAGGTTTTGAAAACCAGCTTTTTCCACAATCTGTTTGGCTGTTTCTTCTGCATAGTCGCGATTTATCTCATCCATTTCAGAAGCACTTCGTTCAATAACGGTTTCTGACAACAGTTCTTCACTCATTGCCCCTTTATCTGTCAATAATTCTTCTAGCTCCAGATGACTTTCATCAAAAGTACTGCTTACCAGTTCACCACTACTAGCATCTACCATGTAATTCTGACGTAGAAAGTTTCCCATGGCACCTGATGACAGGTTATTGAAGTGCGTGAATAGTAGTTTGGGTTCATCCAATTCATTCTCATCATGAGGTGAACTGTAAATCAGCTGTAGTGGAAAATCATCTCTCATTATGTCTTCAGCTTCTTCCAATTCAACGGCTTCTTCCTCATCCATTGAATGAATTTCATCTACATCAGTAAAGCTCTTGCGAACATTACTCACCTCGCCAGTAATAGCATCTACCTGAATAGAAATTTCATCGCCAGCCACAGGAATGCCGTCATATTGGCGTAAGAAAGTAAACTCATACTGAGAATTTCTAGCATCTCCATCTAAGTTTCTATTCACTATAGGGTCAGTATCTACTTTTTCCTCAGAAACAGTATCGGGATATAGTGTTTCCAAGCTATCTACAGCCTTTTCTTCTGCTTCATCAAGGGTCACTCTAGCTAAATTGACATCATCTTCAAACTGAGTTCTATTTAGATGAGTAATAATTTCTTCATCGTAATTGTAATTAACATTTATTCTACCTTCAGGATGTTCGTAACGTAAAGTGAACTGTTTATCATCATCTCTTGAAGATCTATCATCTATATCATCTAGACGATATTCTGAATCCAAGTCCAATAATTCTCTAACATGATCATCGGCTTCCGCTTTTTCACCTTCAAGTTTGTCACCTTTATCTGGTTCTTGTTCTTCT
>CAZKUS010000165.1:0-5109 GCA_964556025.1 uncultured Clostridia bacterium
GATATATCTATGCAGGAACTATCTTTAATAACACTTTTTCCATCAGCTACTGAAGCTGCAATACTAAGTGCCATGGCAATACGGTGGTCACCCCATGAATCTAGAGCTGTCCCTCTCAATTGATTTGGTCCTGTTATGATTAATCCATCTCGTTTTTCTTCAACTCTGGCTCCCATTTTTGACAGTTCAGAAGCCATAGCAGCTATTCGATCACTTTCTTTGTATCTTAGCTCTTCGGCTCCTTGAATATTGGTGGTTCCGTTAGCCCTGGCAGCTAAAACAGCTAATAGAGGGAGCTCGTCTATGGCTAAAGGAATTAGATCTTGGGTTATTGTTATACCCTGTAATTCTTGGCTGTAGTTGATAATCAAGTCCCCCCGAGGTTCGCCGGAAGTACTATTGTAATTTTCTATTTCCACTTTTGCTCCCATATTTTTAATAATCTCAATAAAACCTGTTCTTGTTGGGTTGAGTCCAATATCAGTTATTTTTATTCGACTACCAGGAACTAATACTGCAGCGGCAATGATAAAAGCAGCTGAAGAGATATCTCCGGGAATGTCGATTGTAGATTGGTTTTGTGGTTTTGACTTAAGAGTGACATCTGTTGGTGCGTCCGGATTGCCCACAGGGTAATCGATCTTACACCCTAAATGTTCCATCATTCTTTCGGTATGGTCACGTGTGAGTTGAGGTTCTGTGACAGTCACTTTTCCCGGATAACTCAAAGAAGCTAACAGCAAGGCGGATTTGACCTGAGCACTTCCAACTCTTGTACTGACAGTTATTTTATCCTCTTCAGTATTCCCTGTAACGATTTGGTCTAAACTGTTTCCATCAATAGTTTCAACAGAATTAGATGCTCCTGCAATTGAGTCAGCGGAAGTATTTCCAGGGATAGTTACTGCCGGTAAGCGGGTATCATTTTGTCTAGCTTTAATCATGGCACCTAATTTATTCAATGGTTTGATGATCCTGTCTATCGGTCGATTTTTCAGAGAAGCATCTCCGGTAATACAAGTAAAACCGTTAATATACGTAGTCAGACCCATTAATAATCGGGCAGTTGTTCCTGAATTACCAGCATCAAGTACTTCTAAGGGTTCTGTCAGAGTTGAACTGGTAATATAAAGGGTATTTAAGTCATCTGAATTGGAATCTTCTACACTTTCCATTCCCATATTTGTGAGACATTTCAGAGTGGACTGGCAGTCATCTCCCAAAGACCTTCCCTTGATAATTGTAGTTTCTGGAGTAATCGCTCCCAAAATATATGCACGGTGAGTTATAGACTTGTCTCCTGGAACAGACAAGTTGCCATTTAAAGGATTATGAGAAATCAATTCTTCATTATCACTGTAAATTGCTGCTGGGGAAATAGTAAGGTCCATTCTTATCCCGTCCTTTCTGTTTCATAACTTCATATTTAGCTGTTCCTACTTCGATTCCAGTGATTTTCTAACCGCGGCTGCTTGTTCAAGATATGCTAGTTGTTGGTCAGGATGTTCCTGTCCGTTATGTTTCTGTGAGGAGTTTTGTTGTTGATAGTAGCTTATATTTTTATCAACTTGTTCTTTTAACTGTTCCCACCAATAAGCTATTTCATGGCTGTTTTGGGCAAAAATATCGTGCCATAAATATGGATTGGCTTGAGCCACTCTAGTCATATCTTTGAAACTCCCGGCAGCCAAAGAAAAATCAAAATATTCTCGGGCATTACTGTTTATACTGTGTACCATGGCAATTGCCAATAAATGGGGTAAATGACTCAAACCAGCAGCCATATGATCGTGTTCTTCACAAGTCATGGCTACTGGCTGTCCCTTTATTGTTGATACTAAATCAGCTAGCTTGGTTTCTGACTCGTCTTTATCAGACTGTATCAAGATAAATGGTTTATCTTGATACAGATCTGTCTGACAGTGATGTATGCCCTGATGGTGGCTCCCCACCATGGGATGAGCACAAATGAAATCTGCTGGATGATACTGGAAATACCTATCTGCAGTTTGGCGTATTTTTTGTTTTACACTACCCAAATCAAAGATAATGGTTTTGTGTTTAATTGATTCTGCTAGTTGAGGTATTAGTTTTACAGTTTCACTGACAGGAGTTCCCAAAACGATAAAATCCGAATCTCTCAACTCATTGGCAAAATCATCTGTCATCACATTATCTATAATGTGATTTTCTACAGCGTAATCAGTTACTGATTTGTTGATATCGTAAGCCTGAACTTGATTAAAACAATCGAATTTTTTACATGCCAGGGCAAAACTTCCCGCCATTAATCCCAATCCGATTATTGATAATTTGTTGTATTTCATACACTCTGTTCCTTCCTAACCTCCCCTTGGTCAAGAGTTAATTGTTTACCGAAATGTGGGGCTAATTCACTCAATTCCCCGCTTAGTTTATGAAGATTTTCAAAAGTCAAAGATTGTGAACCATCTGAAAGAGCTTTTTCTGGTTCTGGGTGTACTTCCAACATAATTCCGTCAGCACCAGCTGCTAGTGCAGCTTTACTCATGGAAGGTACTAACTTCCATTTGCCGGTTCCGTGACTGGGGTCAACTATAACAGGTAAATGGCTCAACTGTTTGACTAGTGAAACTGCTGATAGGTCCAAAGTATTTCGAGTGGCTTTTTCGAAAGTTCGGATACCTCGTTCACAGAGTATTACTTGGTAATTTCCTCTGGATAAAATATATTCGGCTGCCATTAACCACTCTTCTACTGTAGCTGACATTCCACGTTTTAACAGCACAGGATGTTTACTATTACCAGCTTCTTTTAATAAATCAAAATTTTGCATATTTCTAGCACCTATTTGGAGGACATCTGCGTATTCACTTACCAACTCAACTTGGCGAGGATCCATAACCTCTGTGATAACTTTCAATCCTGTCTCTTTACCAGCTTCTTGCATAATTTTTAATCCTTCTTGACCTAATCCCTGAAAACTGTAAGGGGAAGTTCTTGGTTTAAAAGCCCCTCCCCTTAAAAATTGGCCACCGGTTTTAGCTACTTCTCTGGCAATTTCCATAGTACTCTCATGTCCTTCTATAGCACATGGCCCTGCCATGATGGAAAAATTGCTACCTCCAATGCAAGAAGTTTTGGAATCAGATTCTTTGCCAATGACTGATCCCGCATTCATTAAGAATTCGCTGTCATCTTCCTTAAATTCTCGAGAAACTAATTTAAAAGGTTGAGTGATAGAAACTATATTTTCTACACAAGGAAGTGCTTCTAAAGCCTCAACAGCATGGTGCTTGTTGTCACCAATTACACCTACTACAATTTTATTTTTACCTCGAGAAATATGACTTTCAAAACCCAGTTCATCTAATCTCTGTACTACTTTGTTGATATCTGTCTCTTCTGTCTTACTGTTCATTACAATAATCATAAAACTGTCACCTCGCATTTAGTTAGTTGTTGTAGAAAAAATTCAATTTCAGATTCAGTCCCCACAGTAAGCCTGAAATGATAGGGGATTCCTAGAGAACTACCACTTCTGATTATAACACCCTTGTTTAACAGTTGACTTGCTAAGTTTTCGTCATCAACATCTGTTTTTACTAATATAAAATTCCCTTGTGATGAAAGTGGGGTAATTCCTGACATACTAGACAAACTATCCATAAGTTTGTTTTTGTTAATTTCATTTTGCTTTTGACTGAATTGAAGGTAGTCTTTATCTTTTAAAGCCGCTTGTGCAGCTTTGAGACCTAATTGATTTACATTAAAGGGCAGTTTGATTTTTGTTAAAGTGTGTATCATTTCAGAGCTAGAGAATCCGTATCCCACTCTCAAAGCTGCCAGACCGTAAACTTTCGAAAATGTCCTCAAAACTATTAAATTGGGATACTTATTTACCAGCTCTTCTGATCGTGGAAAATTGTCATCTGTTACATATTCACTGTAAGCTTCATCAAAAACTACTATAGTATTTGAATCTATATTGTCCATTAAAAATTCGGCTTCCTCGTGAGTAATTATAGTTCCAGTTGGATTATTAGGATTGCATATGAAAATCACTTTAGTGTTGCTGTTGGCATATTCTACAAAATTTTTGATATCGTGCTTGTAGTTTGTTAGAGGTACTTTAGTAATCTGTCCATCCATTTCTTTTACCGCTAATTTGTAGATGGAAAAGGTAATATCTGCCATTAGACCTTCTTCACCTGGATTGATAAAAGCTGCTGAAACTAACTTAATTAATTCATCCGAACCATTTCCTATAATGACTTGGTCAGCATTTAAATTCAGTTTGTCTCCCAGTTTATTCTGCAGATCTCCATATGCTTTTTGGGGATAGAGATGTAAGTTATCTGGATTAGAGATGGCATTTATAGCTAGTTGAGAAGTGCCATGTGGATTCTCATTGCTAGCTAATTTTATTACTGTGTCCAACTGGTAGCGAGTTTTAATATCTTCAATACTCTTTCCAGGTACATAAGGTTTAAAATCCTTCAAAACTTCACGACTGGAATTTTCTAGTTGTTGATAGTTACTAGTTTTAGAATTGTAAGTCATTTTATCACTCCTATCCATGATTTTGAAAATAAAAAACCTTCGCCTCTGACACAGGACGAAGGTTTCGCGGTACCACCTGAGTTATTTCACTATTAATACTAATAAAAAAAGCGAAATCTCTTATAGATTTAACGCCACTACGGCGGCAAAAACTACTACCGGATTCAGTTTGGCTAAAAACTGTCTTTATAGAACAGTTTATCCGGTTTCGAACTTGCATCTCCGAGGTGTACTTCAAACAGATGAATTACCGGTTTCCAGCATACCCGGCTCTCTGGTCAATACATTCTGTTTTACTTCTCCTCTTCACAGAATTGAACAATATTAAAATCTTAATGATTGTATTTAAATTAGCATTATATCAGTAAATATTTTAACGGTATGATTTGTTAAAGTATTGTACTTGTTTATAGCTAATTTGTCAAGGGAATTTTATAACTTTTAGGCGCTGTTATATTCTGTTGTTGATAGCTGAACTCTTCGATTGAACGAATTTTGTGTAGGGTTGATAATACATCTTAACGATCAGACAGTAGGATTAAAGTCAAATAACAGGACGTTATTTGC
>CAZKUS010000166.1:0-5102 GCA_964556025.1 uncultured Clostridia bacterium
TGTACCGCCTGTTCCCGGCAAATTTTCTCTATTTTCATCATCTGCCACTGTAACTGCTGTGACTAATTCAGGAGTATAGCCCACAAACACAGCATCTTCACCTTCTTGTGTAGTACCAGTTTTTCCCGCCGCCGGAAAGTTTACCTCTCTTGCAATAGTGGAAGCTGTACCAGTAGGGGAAATTACATCAGCCATCATGTCAGTCATTTGAAAGGCCACCTGTTCACTGATCACTACTGATCTTTTTGGTTCCCGGTCATATATTATTTCTCCATTACTGTCCTCAACTTTTTCAATCAAAATAGGTTCTGCTGCTATACCTTTATTTGCAAATGGAATATAACTTTCTGCTAAATTTAATGGGGCAAGTTCAATTTGTCCCAATGGAAAAGATAAAATTGGAGGTATTTCTTCTGCTAAACCCATTTCAACAGCTTTTTCGACACCTACATCACGGCCAATGTCATCATGTACTTTAACTGCAGTAACATTACATGATTCTCTAAGTGCTCTTCTAATTGTCAATTTTTCATTGTGATATCCCCCACCATAATCTTGAGGAATAAAAGGGCCAGTATCCCAACCGGGTTCTTCAGGATAAATGACTTCTTCGCATTTAGTCATAGTAGCAGGAGTTACCTCTTGGCGTTCAAGGCCAGCCGCATACACAAACGGCTTTAAAGTAGAACCCATAGGCCTATTCGGGACTCTTGGATTAGCTCTATTAAACTGGGTTTTATCATAATCTCTCCCACCAACGAAAGCTTTTACCTCACCGCGTTCTGGTTCTATAGCTACTAATGAACCTTGAGGCTGTCTGATTTCTTTACCAGATCTTTCGTCTGTTCTAATCACTTCCAGTTCTTCATCGAGAGCTCTTTCAGCTTCCTTTTGCATATCAAGATCTAAGGTGGTATGAACAGTCATCCCACCTTGATATCCATTTTCTACATATTCAGAAGGTAATTTTTCTTCTAAGCGTTTGGTAACTTCATCTGCAAAATAAGGTGCCTCATCTTTAGGTGGAGTATAACCAGCTATATCTACATCTTGTTCTGCTGTTTCTAAAGCTAAATTTTCCGTAATTATATTTTGAGACGCCATAGTTTGCAAAACTTCATTTCTTCTCTGCTCTGCATTTTCTACACACTGAAAAGGAGAATAATTATATGGACTGCGCGGTATCCCAATTAACAAAGCAATTTCATCTATATCTAATTCAGACACATTTTTACCAAAGTACATCCTACTAGCAGCTTCAATTCCATAAGCTCCATGTCCAAAATAAATACCGTTGAGGTACTGCTCTAAAATTTCCTCTTTACTTAACGTACGTTCTAGATGCAGTGTCAGAAAAAGCTCTCTTATTTTACGATCTAAAGTTCTTGAATGATCTAAAAAGTAATTCTTGGCTAATTGTTGTGTAATGGTGCTTCCCCCTTCTACTATATCCCCCGCTCTAAAATTCCTCCATAAAGCCCGTCCGATACCTCTTATATCTATTCCTAGATGTTCTTTAAATCTGCGATCTTCAATGGCAATTATCCCGTCTAATAATTCTTTTGGTATTTCATCAATAGAAACATAAATTCTGTATTCACCATAATCATGATGAAACTCCTGTCCATCTTCATCCAGCAAAACTGTAGCACTTTCAAATTGAGGAGGTGCTGTATCTTCTAAGGCCGCAACTACTACCGGAAGAACTATTAAAACTAATATAATTACCAAAAAGGCCAACACAACTGATGATTTAAATATTCTCCAAATAAAACCTTTTTTAAAGTCTTTACGTCTAGATCCTTTTTCTCTTTCTGTCACTAGTTTTCTTTTACGATTCACAGAACTTCCCTCTTTCCTCAACATTGTCTCTATTTATATAAGTTTTCCCCAGATAAAAAAATGTTATCCATAAATATATGGTTCTTTAATTTTGGCGCTGTTATATTCTGTTGTTGATAGCAATAAAACTTTAACACAGCCTTGTTAAAAGGAGATTTTAATAATTATGTACTAAATAACTAACAATTAACATAATGGAAACAGTTACACTTTAACTAAAATTTGATATAATAGTCTGAGATAATAGTAAATTATATTGTAAGTTAATTAATAATTTTATAGACGTAAAAGTTTAAATTAAGCTGAACTTATCAATTAAGGAGGGACTTTCATATGACAGAGCACAAAACTGTGCCAACTTTTGAAAACACCGAAAGAAGTGATTGGAAGAATTGGAATTGGCAGTTGCAAAACAGAATTACTGATGTAGAAGAATTAAAACAAATAATCAACTTAACTCCTGAAGAAGAGCAGGGAATTGGTCAAGCTCTCCAAGCTTTAAGAATGGCTATAACTCCTTACTATGCTTCTTTAATGGATAAAGAAGACCCCGAATGTCCTATTAGAAAACAGGCAGTTCCCAGTTCTTTGGAGCTTAACTTTTCACAATCAGATTTAGAAGACCCTTTAAGTGAAGATACCGATTCACCAGTACCAGGTATTACCCACCGTTATCCCGATAGAGTTCTGTTTTTAGTTACCGATCAATGTTCTATGTACTGTCGTCACTGTACCAGGAGAAGAATGGCAGGGACTACTGACAAAGCGGCACCAAAAGAAGTGATTGATGAGGCTTTACATTATATAGCCAATACACCTCAGGTAAGGGATGTTTTAATTTCTGGTGGTGACGGCCTGTTAATTTCTGATGAAAGATTAGAGTACATTTTACAAGAATTATCAAAAATAGAGCATGTAGAAATCGTAAGGATTGGAACTAGAGCACCAGTAGTGCTTCCTCAAAGAATAACTGATAAGTTAATTAATTTGCTTAAAAACTATCATCCAATCTGGCTTAACACTCACTTCAATCATCCCAAGGAGCTGACCGGGGAAGCCAAAGAAGCTTTAGCGAAACTAGCTGATGCAGGTATACCTTTAGGGAATCAAACAGTATTACTCAAAGGTATTAACGATTGTCCAGCAATTATGAAAAATTTAGTTCATGAATTAGTTAAGAATCGAGTTAGACCGTACTATATCTATCAATGTGATTTATCTCAAGGTATAGAGCAATTTAGAACATCTGTCGCTGCCGGCTTAGAAATTATTGAATTTTTACGTGGACATACTAGTGGTTTTGCCGTTCCGACGTATGTAGTTGATGCACCAGGCGGTGGAGGTAAAATTCCAGTAATGCCACAGTATTTAATCTCCCAATCTCCGGAAAGTGTAGTTTTAAGAAATTACGAAGGTGTAATAGCCAGATACTCAGAGCCTCAAGATAAGAGCAGAGGATGTGGTAAAGATAGCTGCCAGGGTTGTGAGCTATCTGCAGCTGATAAAACAGGTATTACTTCTTTAATGAATGGCGATGATATCAGCCTAGAGCCCAAAAACTTAACAAGAAGTGAACGCAGATCAAAAAATTAGTAAAAATAACTTGCAAATCACCGATTAGTGTTGGATAATGGTATGCGTAATAAATGGAGGAAAACTATACAGGAGGGTGCTGGAATGAGCAAATACATTTTTGTAACAGGAGGCGTGGCATCATCTTTGGGAAAAGGTATTTCAGCCGCCTCAATTGGGAGATTACTGAAAAATCGCGGTTTCAATGTTACTATTCAAAAATTTGATCCCTATATTAATATTGATCCCGGGACTATGAGCCCTTATCAACACGGAGAGGTTTTTGTAACTGAAGACGGGGCTGAAACTGACTTAGATTTAGGACATTACGAGCGTTTTATCGATGAAAATTTGACCCGGATTAATAACATTACTACTGGTAAAGTATATTGGTCCGTACTAAGCAAAGAAAGAAAAGGGGAATACCTGGGAAAAACCGTACAAGTTATTCCCCATATAACAGATGAAATAAAGTCACGGATTTATCAGGCCAGTGAAGATAACGATGCCGATATAGTAATTGTTGAAATCGGGGGAACTGTGGGTGATATTGAAAGTTTACCATTTCTCGAAGCGATTAGACAGATGCGAAGTGATGTTGGACGTGATTCAGTTATGTATATTCATGTCACTCTCGTCCCCTATTTAGAAAAATCTGGTGAGTTAAAAACCAAACCAACACAACACAGTGTTAAAGAGCTGAGAAGTTTAGGTATACAGCCAGATATGATTATCTGTCGAACTAATTTTGAATTATCACAAGAGATCAAAGAAAAGTTAGCTCTATTTTGTGATATTAACGTAAAAGCCGTTATCGAAAACTTAGATGTGGACAATATATATGAAGTGCCACTAGAATTGAATAAACAAGGAGTCGATGATCTTATAACAGATCGGCTTTCTCTTAGTTCAAATCAGCTGGAACTGGAAGATTGGAGTAAATTGATTAATAAAATCAAGCATCTTTCCAAATCTGTAACTATAGGGTTAGTAGGTAAATACGTTTCTTTGCAAGACGCTTACATCAGCGTAACTGAAGCTCTTGACCATGCAGGTTTTAAACACGATACAAAAGTTGATGTAGAATGGATTGATGCAGAAGATTTAGAAGCTGAGGAAAATTTAAAGTTACTAGAACATGTAGATGGCATACTTATACCAGGTGGTTTCGGAGATCGAGGGATTCAAGGAAAAATTAATGCAGCCAACTATGCCAGAAATAACAATATTCCTTTTTTAGGGATCTGTTTGGGAATGCATTGTGCTGTCATAGATTTCGCTGATCAAGTAGCTGGTTTACAAAATGCTTATAGTTCAGAATTTGACCCAAATACACCATATCCTGTAATCGATCTGTTACCAGAACAGAAAGAGGTAAAGGATTTAGGCGGGACCATGCGCTTAGGTACTTATCCTTGCGAATTGGTAGAAGGAACTAAAGCCATAGAAGCTTACGGTGAAAAGTCCATACATGAAAGGCATAGACATCGATATGAATTCAACAATAATTACAAACAAAAATTAGAAGATAATGGATTGATTTTATCCGGATTTTCCCCCGACGGGCGGTTAGTGGAAATAATCGAATTAAAAGATCATCCGTGGTTTATCGCATCTCAGTTTCACCCAGAATTTAAATCCAGACCAGGTAACCCTCACCCTCTTTTTGACAGTTTCATAGCTCATTC
>CAZKUS010000167.1:0-5102 GCA_964556025.1 uncultured Clostridia bacterium
GTTGAATGTTGATAGCTAAACTTTTCAATTTCACATCCAATGTTTCGGGTTGGTAAATCTAAAACTCCCAACAATAGAATATAACAGCGCCAAACATTAAAATCCACTGCGTGAGGTGATGACATGGATATATTGATAGTGGGAGCTGGGGGTCGTGAGCACGCCTTAGTTCGCACCCTTGCTAAAAGTCAGCAAGTTGAAAAAATTTATGTGGCTCCGGGAAACTACGGAATATCCCATGAAGCCCAATGTGTAGGTATTGCTGATAGCGATATAGATGGTTTGTTAAATTTTGCTGTTGAAAAAAAGATTGATTTGACAGTAGTAGGACCAGAAAGACCTTTATTTTTGGGAATTGTTGATAAATTCCATCAAGCTGGATTAGCTATTTTTGGCCCAAGCCAAGAAGCGGCTCGTATTGAAACTAGTAAGTGGTTTGCTAAAGAATTGATGCGTGAAGCTGAGATACCCACAGGGAGAGCGGAATATTTGGATGGTAAAACAGGTCTGGATAATCTTAATAAGGGGAAGAATATTTTACAGGAAATGGCCCCTCCCTACGTAGTTAAAGCCGATGGCTTGTATGCGGGGAAAGGTGTGGTTGTTACTAGTGATTTTAGTGAAGCTGAACAAGCTCTTCAAGGTTTTTTGTCAGAAGGGACTAATGTGGTATTAGAACAATATTTGGAAGGTTATGAGCTATCGGTTTTAGCCATAACTGATGGACAACATGTCTACCCTCTAATTCCCAGTCAAGACTATAAAAGAGCTTATGACAATGATCAGGGCCCGAATACAGGTGGAATGGGAGCTTATGCTCCGGTACCCTTTATCACTTCAGAGGGATTTAGTGAGATTGAAGATCGAGTGTTGAAACCTGCAGTAACTACTATGAAAGAGCGGGGAACACCATATCGCGGTGTCTTATATGCAGGGCTGATGATGACTGAAGCTGGTCCCAAAGTGTTAGAGTTTAATGCCAGGTTCGGTGATCCAGAGACACAAGCTATTTTGCCTTTACTAAAAAGTGATCTGGTAGACTATTTGTGGGGTGCTGCTCATGGTGACATTGAATCTCGAATTAGTGAAAATGGTTTTCAGTGGAAAGACTCCAAATCAGTTTGTGTGGTGTTGGCTTCTTCAGGTTATCCCGGTGATTATCCTAAAGGAAAAGAAATTCAAATTTCAGATCAATTGTCCATCAGTGAAGGACTTGAACTGTATTTTGCCGGTGTAGCCGATCAAGGTAGTCAACCGGTAACAAACGGAGGACGTGTTTTAAATGTGGTGAGTATAGACCAGGATTGGGTACAAGCTCGAGAAAAAGCTTATTACGGAGTGGATTTGGTTGATTTTTCAGGAAAACAATTCCGGACAGATATTGCCCTGTCAACTTTAAAATGATAAAATACCTCTGAGACCGCATGGGATAATCTAACAATTAATTATCCCAAATTTCGGGGGTGATGTAAATTAGACAGCTACAAGACGATCATTTGGATCAATTTTACAGAGCTATTCTCAGTTTAGAGACAGTAGAAGATTGTTATAATTTTTTTGAAGATGTAGCTACAGTTACAGAAATTAAAGCATTAGCCCAGAGATTTCACGTAGCTAAAATGCTGAAAGAAGGTTATACTTATCAAGATATCGAGGAAAAAACAGGGGCTAGTACGGCAACAATTAGCCGTGTTAAGAGATTTTTACATTACGGTGCAGGTGGTTACGAAATAGCACTTGCAAAGATGAGCCAACATGAAGAATAGGAAATAATTTTTATTAGGAAGAGTAATATAAGTTTACTCTTCCTAATTTCGTTAAGGTAGGTGGCAAAAGATGGTTCAAAAATATTTGTCTGAGTTAAATCAAGAACAACAAGCAGCTGTTAGTGAAAGCTCAGGTCCTGTATTGGTTTTAGCTGGAGCTGGTAGTGGAAAGACTAAAGTTCTTACTTATAGAATAGCCTATTTAATGGAAGAGCTGAAAACTCACTCTGAAAGACTAATAGCCCTTACTTTTACAAATAAAGCGGCCAATGAAATGAAAGAGCGGATTAATGAAATAATAGACGAAGATCCTCCTTCTTGGGTTTCAACTTTTCATGCCGCTTGTGTCAGGATACTTCGAAGAGAAATTGAGCTATTAGGGTATGGGAAAGATTTTCTGATTTATGATTCTAGGGATAAGACTAAAATAGTTAAAGATATATTGTCTGAATTAAATTTAGACAATAAAAAATACCCTCATCAAACAGTAGGCAGAAAAATAAGTGGTATTAAAAATAACTTACAAAATCCAGAAGAACTTAACTATCCTTATGATCAGATATATCAAAACTATCAAAAGACTCTTCGCAAAGAAAATGCCTTGGATTTTGACGATTTGTTATTGATGACTATAAAACTACTTGATGAATATCCCGATAGATTACAGTACTATCAAAATAAATTTCAATACATTCTGGTAGATGAATTTCAAGATACCAATCCGGCTCAAAACCGTTTGGTTTCTTTGTTAGCACCTCCGGACAATAATGTTTTTGTAGTTGGAGATGACGATCAATCCATATATTTATTTAGAGGAGCTGATGTGAAGAATATCCTGGAATTTGAAAAAAATTTCCCTGATGTCAGGACACACAAATTAGAAAAAAACTATCGTTCTACTCAAACTATTTTAGAAGCTGCTAATCATGTAGTTCAACATAATCCTTGGCGAAAGCCCAAACAATTGTGGACTGATAACGACAGAGGAGACCCATTAAAGTGTTTTCAATCTGGAGATGAGAGGGAAGAAGCTCATTTTATTGCTCAAGAAATTAGAAGAAACCCCTATAATCTACCATTAATGGCTGTGCTTTACAGAACTAACGCTCAATCACGAGTATTAGAAGATGTGTTTCGTCGAGAGGGTATTTCATATACCATGGTGGGTGGTACTGGATTTTACGATCGTAAAGAAGTAAAAGATATCATGGCCTATCTCATGGTTATACAATGTCCACAATCAGACAGTCAGTTAGAACGAATTATTAATGAGCCCAAACGAGGAATTGGAAAAACCAGTGTGAATAAAATAAAAGATTATGCTAATGCCAATAATATCAGCCTTTTTCAAGCTTTGGAAGAAATAGATCAGTTAGGAGTCAGTCGCCGCTGTGAAAATTCTATCCGAAACTTTACAGATATGATTAGTAATTTTCAAAAGATGAGGGAATACTTATCGGTTAGAGATTTGATTGAAGAAGTGGCGGAAAAAACAGGGTATTTAGAAGTACTGCGAGGTGAAAATTCCAGGGAATCGGAAGATCGAATTGCCAATATCAAAGAAATTTATTCCATGGCTAAAGAATTTGAAGCTGAAGGTGGAGAAAATCTACAGGAATTTTTGACACACAGTACTTTGCTAGGTGATATAGATACATGGGAAGATGAAAATCAAGCGCAAGTGGTGATGATGACACTCCATAGTGCTAAGGGACTGGAGTTTCCGGGGGTGTTTTTGACTGGAATGGAAGAAGGGTTATTCCCCCATGCCAGATCTTATGAGAGTGAACAGTCCATGGAAGAAGAGAGGCGCCTGTGTTATGTGGGAATCACTAGAGCGGAGCAGGTTCTGTATTTGACCTGGGCCAGAGAACGAACAATTCATGGAAATACCAAGATGTTTACTCCGTCCAGATTTATAGACGAAATTGGTGATGATTTGAAAGAAGGGGAAAATACTGGTTCAACTTTTGGCGCAGATAATATGTGGGCAGAAACTGATAGTGATGATACCGGACAAGGTTCTAGAACTTCTCCAGCAATTTTTCCTGCTGCGAAAAATTCTTCAACAGCTGGAGTTGAGAGATCTGTGTTTGGAGAAAAGGAAGAACCGTTAGAATCATACAGTGAAGGTGATTTGGTATCACATAAAAAATGGGGACAAGGACAAGTTCTGGCAGCTCAACAGGCGGGAAGTGACTGGATTTTGACAGTTTCTTTTGAAGGAGCTGGAGTGAAAAAACTGGCTGCCAGTGTAGCACCTATTAAAAAGATTAAGTGAGGTGGCAGAGTTGGATAGGGAAACTGCTGAAAATCGGACAGAACAGCTGCGAGAAACAATTGAATATCACAATCATTGTTATTATGTACTTGATGATCCTCAAATTGCCGATGGAGAATACGATTCACTCCTGAAAGAACTACAGGAGTTGGAAAATACCTATCCTGAACTGCTAACACCTGATTCACCCACTCAAAGAGTGGGGGGAGAACCACTAGAAAAATTTGAAAAAGTAACTCATGAGCTGCCTATGCTCAGTTTGGATAATGCTGAATCGGCTTCTGAATTGAGAGAGTTTAATGGTCGCGTTTTGAAAAACTTATCTAGTGGGCATAAACCGGCATATGTAGCTGAATTGAAAATCGACGGTTTGGCTTTATCTATAACATATCGATCGGGGAAATTGGTGCGCGCAGCTACCAGAGGTGATGGAGTTACTGGAGAAGATATTACAGCTAATGTAAAAACTGTCAGATCAATACCGCTCAGACTTAGTCAAAACCTAGATTTGGAAATTCGCGGTGAAGGGTTTATGCCCAAATCTGCTTTTGACCGGTTGAACCAACTAAAACAGCAAAGGGGTGAGACCCCTTTTGCCAACCCCAGAAATGCTGCTGCCGGCTCTTTGAGACAGCTCGATCCCAAGATACCCGCAGGAAGAGACTTGGACTTCTTCCCTTATAGTGTCCCTTATATCCGGGGACAAGAAATCACAAGTCATTATGAAACCATACAACTTTTGAAAAACCTGGGCTTCAAGATAAATCCTTATGTAAAAAAATTTAGTAATATAGAAGATGTAATCTCGTATTGTGAGTATTGGCAGGAACACCGACATGAACTTCCTTACGAAATTGATGGAGCGGTCATTAAATTAGATGATTATTCACTACAAGGGCAGTTGGGAACTACTACTAAGAGTCCGAGATGGGCAATTGCCTACAAATTTCCTGCAGAACAAGCCGAAAGCAGTGTGGATAATATATTTGTCAATGTGGGTAGAACTGGTGCTATCACCCCTGTAGTTGAATTGAAACCAGTGACAGTGGATGGAT
>CAZKUS010000168.1:0-5102 GCA_964556025.1 uncultured Clostridia bacterium
AGATCAGCGGAAACTACCAGAATCGCTTTATCTCGGTCCCTCTGTTCGATTAAACTGTTGTGAATAAATTCAATAGCACCTATATCCACACCTCTAGTAGGTTGAGATGCAATTAACAGATCGGGACCTTGCGAAAACTCTCTTGCAATGATGACTTTTTGTTGATTCCCACCCGAAAGTGATCTAGCGGATGCATGAGAACCAGTTGTCCTAACATCATACATGTCAATCAAATTGTCAGCATGTTCGTAAACAGCACTATAATTCATTTTATAACCTATTGAGTACGGCTCTTGATAATGAAAGCCCAAGATCATATTTTCTGCCAAATCAAATTCTAGCACTAACCCTCTTTTTTGTCTATCTTCAGGGATATGCCCCACTTTATGCTCTTTTATTTCCCTAGGAGAAGATCCGATAATATTCTGATCTTTAAAGGTAATATTACCACCTGTTGCATTACGCAAACCAGTCAGAACTTCAATCAATTCAGTCTGTCCATTACCTTCTACTCCTGCTATTCCCAAAATCTCTCCTGCTCGAACTTCCAAGGAAACATCTTTTACAATGGGCACACCACGACTATCGTTGGCAGACAAGTTTTCAACTTTTAGTACTGTATCTTTAGGTTTTGCCGGTTCTTTATTTACACGCAATAAAACTTCACGTCCAACCATCATTTCAGCAACTTTTTCTTTAGTCACTGATTCGGTTTCAACAGTTCCTACGGTCTGTCCCCCTTTTAAGACGGTCAAACGATCAGCAACTTCTTTTACTTCCTCTAATTTGTGAGTAATAAAAATAATTGTCTTGCCTTGATCTCTTAGAGAGTTGAAAATTTCAAACAACTCTTCGATCTCTTGTGGTGTGAGGACGGCAGTGGGTTCATCAAAAATCAGTAGTTCAGCACCTCTGTAAAGAATTTTTACAATTTCAACTCGCTGCTGCATTCCCACTGATATATCGTGAATTTTTGCATCAGGGTCAACATTCAATCCATAGCGACTAGAAATATCTCTAACTTCTTTTGTAGCAGATTTTTTATCGATAAATATTTGATTTCTTACCGGTTCACTGCCGAGTATGATGTTTTCTGTAACTGTAAGTGGATCTACCAATTTAAAGTGTTGGTGAACCATACCAATACCCAATTGGATAGCTTTAATCGGATCATTTAAGTTTACTTTATCTCCATTGTAAAAGATATCTCCCTCATCGGGAGCGTGAAGTCCGTACAAAATATTCATTAAGGTAGATTTACCAGCCCCATTTTCACCTACTAGAGCATGGATTTCACCTTTGCGTATTTCTATATTGACATTATCATTGGCTTTAACTCCAGGAAAGGTTTTAGTTATATTGCACATTTCTAAAATATTTTCAGGCATTGAGATTCTCAATCCTCCTTTGCCATTTCCAGATCAATGAAATGGACCTTCAGACACCAATTGGTGTCTGAAGGTATTTTACAAATATTTAATAGTCTTGCTGACCAGTTTCCATCCAGTCTTCTACCTCGATTTCTCCGTCGATTATATCTTGTTTGGTTTCTTCTATTTGATCAGCGTGCTCAGCAGTTAGTTCGTTTTTCATATCTTCAATCTCTTGTAATTCTTCTTCAGTAATTTCTTCCTGCTCTAACGCATCTTCTTCTTCTACATCAAGAGCATCTAAGCTAGAAAGACCTACACCATCGTCCTCTAAACTAAATTCTCTAGTTATTCCACCTTCAAATTCATCGTCTACAACTCTGCCAACTGTTTCCTCTACTGATACGTCTACCCTCTTAATCATACTGGATATGATATGTCCGGGTTGAATATGATTTTGGTTGTCATCAACACCTATGGCGTATACATCGTCATAATCTGAAGCTATAGTAAATACACCATCACCAGCACCACCAGCAGCGTGATAGATCACATCTGCTCCTTGATCTACATGACTTTCAGCATATTCGGTTCCAAGAGCGGCATCATCAAAGTCATCTGTATACCCTTCAACTATTTCAATATCTTCGTCAACATGTTGAACTCCTTGCACAAAGCCACCTTCAAATCTGTGAATCAACGGTCCGTCTACACCACCGACAAACCCTACTACATCTGATTCAGTCACTTTAGCAGCAAGAGCACCCGCTAAAAAGGAACCTCCTGGCTCGTCAAATACCAAGTTTTCTACATTGTCAGGCGTATCTTCATAGCTGTGGTCTACAATTGCAACGTTAATATCTGGATAATCGTGAGCTACATCTTGAACTTCAGCTTCCATTTGGAATCCTACACCGATCAATAGGTCAACATCTTCTTCAGCAAAGTACCTTAAGGAATCGTCAAAATCTGCTGGGCCATCAGGCTCGATGTAATCCCACTCAATATCATATTGTTCTTCAGCATTTTGCATTCCTCGATAAGCTGAATCATTAAATGATTGATCTCCAAGCCCACCTGTGGAGAAAACGATCCCAACTGATACAGGTTCTTCTTCATCAACTTCTTCCTCTTCACCATTTTCAGGTTCAGCTTCGTCCTCATCAGGTACTTCTTCACCGTTTCCGCAAGCTGCAAAAACAAAAATCAACATTCCAGCCATCAAAATCGCCATTAATCTCTTCGACAAAACAATTACCCCCTTTAAAATATTACTCATATTTTAATCTGTGTTACAAATTAAGTAATTTTTTACCTCTCACCACCCCCTATTGAATTAATATACCTGATTTAAGTAAACTTAAATCAGTAACATTATCAGGGTTACTAATTAAGAACCTTTTATACCAAAGTTCTCATCATAACTACCATCTTGAGCCAATACTTGACGAGCTGCAATTTCGTCAGTAATTAAAATATTAGTATATCCACCCCTGATTGCTCCCAATATACCATCTATTCGTTCTTTACCACCAGCAATTGCAATGGAATATTTCTTTTCTTTAAATTTCTGTAGTTCTATACCGATAGTTCTGTTATCTAAGTCTTCATCCACTATATTACCATTTATATCAAAAAATCTAGAACAAATATCACCAACTGCCCCTTGTTCGCTTAATTCCATTATTTCGCGCTCAGAAAAATATCCTGCTTCTACCAATACAGAATTTTCACTCAAATAGCCAATACTGTACACAGAAAGTTCAGCTTGTTCGGACAGTTGTATAGTTTCATTTATTTTCTCATCTTGTAAAAAAATATTTTTCATCTCCATCTCACTAGCTATTGAGGGGGCTGGTAAAAAACAGGGTGTACCGTTGATTTTTCTAGCAACAGTAATCACTGGATCGAATGTATCAATTCTATTCGGTACTTTACTAACCCCACCTTTAAGCTGTACAACTGTCACATTTTCCAAGTCCTCTTCAGGAAATGACTTGGAAAAATAGTTCATTGTTCCGCCCCATGGCAAACTAATTGTCATTCCGTCATAAAGTAGCTCTGACACATAATTTGCAGCTACTTTAGCCAGTTTCTGTTTAATAATTTGCGGGTCTCGAGCTGATAAAGGCACTACTACCGCATCTTTTAATGGGAAAATACTGCATAAAGACTTTTCCAGCATGGTATGAATTTTCAAAGGATTTTTAACTTTGACTTCTACCAAACCATTATCCCTGGCAATCTTTAAAAGCCGAGACACTTGAGGCCGGGACACCTCTAATTTACTAGCTATCTCTTCTTGATTTTCATCACACTCATAGTAAAGCCGGGCAGCTTGATAGGCCAAGTAAATTTTATGTTCTCGCTGCTCGAGCTTTGCTGTTGCCATGGTCAAATCATCCTTCTCTCATTATAGAATATTATCAAAATAGTCAAACATTAAAAAAACATCAGCTGAACTATTGTTCACAGCAAAGCATATTTGTTCAATTTCCATCCTGAAAGTAGTATATCATTTTTTAATCTTACACAAAAGACTTTATTATTAAATATTTTATCAACTTTCACAGGACCATTAATAACAGGCCACAGAGCTTATTTTTTCTGGATTAAAAACCCCTTGTTCGGTAATGATTTTTGATATATTTTCGGCAGGTGTTACATCAAATGCCGGATTAAATACCGGCGCATCCTTAGGAGCTATTTTACAACCGTTTATCTCAGTAACCTCTCGAGGGCTTCTCTCCTCAATAATAATCTGATCTCCATGGTCAGTATCTCCATCAATAGTAGTAGTAGGTGCTACTACATAGAAGGGTATATTGTACTCATTAGCAAGTACTGATAACATTAAGGTTCCAATTTTATTGGCTGTATCTCCATTATGTGCAATCCTATCAGCTCCAACTAAAATAAGATCAATCTGGCCTTGTTTCATCAGCATAGCAGATACTGAATCCGAAATTATTTTATAGGGAATTTGTTCTTGCATCAATTCCCATGCAGTTAGTTTGCTACCCTGAAGTCTCGGTCTAGTTTCATCAGCGTAAACAAAAATATTCTTACCGACAAAATGGGCCTGACGCACAACTCCCAGAGCCGTCCCATAACCTGAGGTAGCTAAAGCTCCTGTATTACAGTGGGTAAGTATGTTGGCATTTGGAGGAATTAGTTTTTCGCCGTGTTCAGCAATACGATAATTTGTATTTATGTCATCATTACAAATTTGATGAGCTGTATTTAAAATTTGTTCACATATTTCTGTTAAGCTGTTAAACTTTCCTTTATTAAACTTCTGATAACAATTATCTAGCACTTCTTCCATTTTACGTAATGCCCAAAACAAATTCACAGCCGTAGGTCTAGAACGAGAGAGTTCTGACATAGCAGCCTTCACGTAATCATAAAATTCTTCTACATTTTTTAAATTTTGAAACTCTCTACATGCTAAGGCAACACCGTAAGCTGCAGTTGTACCAATTAATGGGGCTCCTCTACATACCATTTCTTTAATTGCAAAACACACATGTTGAAAGCTTGTACATTCATAGTATTCTAGCTTTTCCGGTAATTTCCGCTGATCAATTAATCTAAGTTTCCCTTGTTGAAACTCAATTGGTTTTACCTTCTCCAAACAAACACCCCCTGCACCGATTTAAATCAAGGCTTAGTTAAAGTTGAATGTTGATAGCAATAAACACTTCAATTGAACGTATTATGCGGTTTTGA
>CAZKUS010000169.1:0-5094 GCA_964556025.1 uncultured Clostridia bacterium
TGGCCTCAATAATAGTTGGTCCTTTTCCCTCTCGAGCATACTTCACAGCTTCGGATATCACCTTATAGCAAACTATGGCATCATTGCCGTCGACAATAAATCCTGGTATACCAAAAGCTACAGCTTTATCTGCCATATCAGTCACTTTATTTATTTCTGATGAATGTTGTGTAATAGAATATTGATTGTTCTCCACAATATACACAACTGGTGCTTCCCAAACTGAAGCTAAATTGATACCTTCATAAAAATTTGATGTCGTAGTGGCACCATCACCATTAAAGGAAAGGACTACCTCTTCAGTTTTATCTAATTTAACAGATAAACCAATTCCGGCAGCAATACTAATGTGTGCCCCTTGAATCCCAGGACGACCCATAACTCGTTTATTCCAATCAGCAAGTTGGGCCCCTCCTTGAGCATTACAATAGCCGTTTTTCTTACCCAACATTTCGGCAAGCATTTTACCGGGTTCTAGTCCTTTACCTATATAAAAAGCCCAACCCCTATGGTATGGCATTAAATAGTCTTTTTCCTCCAAAGCAGAACAAGCCGCATTAGGAGTTGCCTCTTGCCCCAGACCTGAGTGCTGTTTCATCGAGTAACCTTTAATTCGTACCATCTCTTCTACTTTTTCATCAAAAACCCGAGTTCGCACCATATTTTTAAAAATATTTATGATCTTTTGTTCACTTATCTGTGAAATAAGTTGCTCTTTATCATATTCGATCTCTTTCTTAACTGCACCACTAACCTCAGTTACATTTGTTTTCGACATTCTCATTCGCTCCCCTCAAATAAAAATTTCTATTTCTAAACGGCAAAATAATCGTCACATCTTAAGTTTATATCCATTATTTTTAAAATACTTTATTAATCCATCGTTTTTTAATATCTGCTGCATAAAATCAGGTAAAGGGGATATAGATATAGAAGTATCCTTGTCTAGGTTTGTTAATCGGCCTGTTTCTAAATCAATTTCTACTCTATCCAAGCTTTCTACATCTTCACAATCAGCCACAATAGAAGCTATCCCTAAGTTAAAACTATTTCTGTAGAAATTTCTACCAAATGAACGAGCTACTACAGCCCTAATCCCTAATTCTTTTAATACTAACACTGCATGTTCACGGGTTGAACCTGAACCGAAATTTTCACCGGCAACTATAATATCTCCTTCGGAGACTCTTTCATAGAAATTTTCATCCTTATCTTCCATACAATATTGCAACATATCTTTAATTGTTTCTGCTTGATTAATATACTTTGCAGAAATAATATGATCAGCGCTTATATTATCACCAAAAACATGAGCTTTTCCCATAAATTTCATAGTATTTTCCCCCTAATCATAAATTATTGAGCCTTGATTTTCTGATAATGTTCATAAGCTTCCAAAAAATTTATTCAGAAATATCGAGTTTACCACTTAATGCTGAATATGCTGCAACAATTGGTGAAACTATATAAATTTCCGATTTCGAACTTCCCATCCTACCTTTAATATTTCTATTTGATGTAGAAACTACTCTCTCACCATCCCCTATGAGACCCCCGAGTAACCCAGCACATGGACCACAACCTGGTGGATTAATAACTGCGCCAGCATCTAGGAAAACCTTTATGAGACCTTTTTCTGTGGCTTCTTTCATTATTTCGTGAGAAGCTGGATTTATAATCAATCTCACATTTGGATGAGATTTTTTGCCTTCTAAGACCCTTGCTGCCTGCTCTAAATCTTCTATTCTTCCATTAGTACATGATCCAATGAAAACTTGATCAATCTTAATGTGTAGGTTTAAGTCAGATACATTAAAAACATTATCAATGGAATGTGGTATAGCAACTTTTGGCTGAAGTTCTGACAGGTTAATAGTTATTTTATTTTCATATTTGGCATCACTATCGGGATTAACAGGCTCAATATTGGTCCCAATATTTTCTTTAAACCATTTTTCCAGAATCTTATCTCCGGGCATTATTGCAGTTTTAGCACCCATCTCTACAGCCATATTAGTTAAAACAATCCGTGAGTCAATTGAAAATTCTTCAAGACCCTCTCCACCGAACTCAATACATTTATAAATTGCACCTTGTTCAGTGATTCGCCCAATAATATCTAGGATTACATCCTTTGAAGTAACATTTTCCGGTAAACTACCAATCAATTGAATCTGAACAGTTTCCGGGACTTTAAACCAGCACTCTCCTGAAGCTAATATTATTGCCATTTCACTAGCTCCCACGCCCACTCCCATTGTGTTTAGCGCACCATATGAACAAGTATGAGAATCCGTACCCGTAGCTATTTGACCAGGTTTAGCAAAACCATGTTCCATCACTAGTTGATGGCAGATACCTTCACCAGGTTCAAAAACTTCAATATTGTATGAATTTGCAAACTCCCGAATGTGTTTATTGTTATTAGCAGACTTCGTACTCGGGCAAGGTGCCAAGTGATCTAAAAATAATTTTACTTTATCATCATCAAAAATTTTATTAACTTCTAGTTCATTAAAACAGTCGATAACAAATGGTGCGTTCACATCATGGATCATTGCCAAGTCAATTTCAGGTACAACTATTTCACCTGCATTTACACTTTTACCAGTTTTATTGCTAAATATTTTCTCAACTATTGTTTTCCCCACAACTAACCCCTCCTGTAAAATATTTTTAACTCTTTTCGATTTCAATAAATTTATCTATTTCTAAAATTTCATTAAATTCATTTCTAGGCAGTATATCATTCAGACATGAATTGGTATTCCCGTTATCATATAATTCTTTACAAACATTTGAAATTGCCTTTCCAGCAGCATGACTTATGGTTGCCGGATATAACACTAATTTTATCCCCATTTTATTTAGTTCCTTTAAAGAATACTGAGTTAATGGTGCACCATCATTAACATTAACAATCAATGGTACATTAATTTCTGATTTTATACTCTGGACCTCTCTCTCTTCTCTTATTCCAACTACGAAAATCCCGTCTGCCCCAGCTTCCTCGTATTTTTTAGCACGTTTTATTGCTTCTTCTAAACCAATACTTTTAAGTGCATCAGTTCTAGCAATGATTTGAAATTTTTTATTTTTTCTAGCTAAAGTAGCTATTTTTATTCTTTCAACATGTTCATCAGTAGTAACAACCTGTCTCTCACCTTGGTAATACGCGCATTTCTTGGGATTCACTTGATCCTCAATGTGAACTCCAGCTAAACCATTTTTTTCAAATTCCCGTATAGTTCTGTACACATTTAACTTACCACCATAACCTGTATCAGCATCAGCTATTACAGGTACATCAACACATTCAGCAATATTTCCGCTTACTGTAACCACTTCACTCATAGTTGTCAAACCTACATCGGGAGTACCTAGCATTGATGCTGCAGCACCATTACCTGTTACAGATAAAATTTGGAATCCTGTTTTTTCGCCTACCTTTGCACTAATTCCATCATAGACACCGGGAGCGATATAAGTGTTTTCGTCTTTCATTAGAGTATCGAGTTTCTTTACCTTATCCATCCTATCCCTCCTCTAAAAAATACATTTAATATATTGGCTCAATTAAAATTGACTGTTGATAGCAATAAAATATAACAGCACCAATTTGTGTTAAATACTTGCCTTTCGCTTTTTCCACCTATCGATCAACGGGCGACCAACCAATGCTAAAACAATTATTATCCATAATGAAACTGCAATAGGTCTTGTAAATAAAATACTCCACCCACCAATACTTAAGCTCCTGTACAGATTGGCCTCGGCGATTGGTCCTAAAATCAGACCTAAAACTAATGGAATAACAGGGTAATTTGTTTTTTTCATTATATACCCGAGGACACCGAATATAATAAGCAAATAAGTGTCAAAAAGTGTTGTGCGATAAGCATAAGCACCTACAATACAGAGTGAGGTGATCATAGGTATTAGAATGTTAACTGGAACTAGCACAATTTTTGAAAAATATTTACCAATAAGACTAACAAGTAATATCATCCCTAAAGATGCCACTGGAATTGTTAAGATAATAGCGAATCCCATAGGTGCAAAGTTGGTCATTAGTTCAGGACCTGGTCTAATACCATGGAGTAATACCACAGCAAGCATGATAGCAGTAGTAGCGCTCCCTGGTAATCCTAGAACTAGCATAGGTATAAGAGCACCACTAGTAACACCATTATTAGCGGCTTCAGAAGCCATAATACCCTCTGGGATACCTGTACCAAATTTTTCAGGATCTTTACTTGATCTTTTAGTTTCTCCATAACTCACAAAAGTCGCGATAGTTGTTCCTGCACCTGGAATAGCACCAATTATTGTGCCGAACAAAGTTGACTTTATTTGTATTAAAGGTCGCTTTAAGACTTCCTTTAAGCCAGCTATCATTTCTTTAAAACTACCGATATTTTCAAGGTTGTCCCCAGTGGCAATCTGTTTTTTATCTATTAAAGAAAATAATTCTGATAACGCAAATAACCCTATAACAGCAGGGATAAACGGCACTTCGTCATAAAGTTCTAAAAAACCAAAGGTCAATCTTGGTACAGACCTGGCAGGGTCTGCCACCATTGCAGCTATTAATAAACCAAAAAAACCAGCTAAAAGACCTTTTTTCAAATTTTTACCCACTACAGTAGAAATTATGGTCAGACCAAATATTGCAATCACAAACATTTCGGGGGGACCAAATGCCAAAGCAAAATCAGCTAGTATATTAATCAAAAATAATATTAAAATCGCTGATATAATACTCCCTATTGCTGATGAATAAAGTGAAATACCAAGAGCTTTGTCTGGAAAACCTTTTTTAGCCATTGGATAACCATCAAGAGTTGTTGCACCTGCCCCTGGTGTTCCTGGAGTATTAACTAAAATCGCCGGTATTGAACCTCCATATTGGGCACCAGTATATATCGCTGCAAAAAAGACTAACCCTTGTTCTACTGGAAAACCGATAGCTACAGGAAGCATTATAGCGCATGCATTTCCTGCACTAAACCCTGGAAGAGCTCCTGCAAATATTCCTATTGCTACACCCATAAGAATCAATAATATATTTGTTGGTGACACGACAATTAATAA
>CAZKUS010000170.1:0-5057 GCA_964556025.1 uncultured Clostridia bacterium
ACAACCCTTCTTCCAGCATCTCCACCAAGTATCCGGTGATCCCTCCAGTGGCAAAGCTTCCCTGAACTTCCTGTTCCAGCATTATTTCTCTTAGATAATGAGCTGTTGCCAGAGAAGCTCCTCCAGTTCCGGCTTGAAAAGAGAAGCCATCTTTGACTAAACCCGAGGCCTGAATGGCTTTGGCCGCATTTTTAGCTATCACGAGTTCCAAAGGATTTCTAGTCAATCTAGTTGCCCCTGACATTATCCCATCAGGATTTCCGATTTCATCTACTTCCACCACATAATCGACAAGGGTTTGAGATATACTTATCGGACAAGCCGGGTAGTTCACCAAATTGTCTGTAACTACAACCACTTGCTCAGCGTACTCCGCATCGGGGAGGGCATAACCCAAAGAACCACAGGCAGTGGGCCCTTCAACGCCATTGGCATTACCGTATTCATCCGCTGCTGGTGCTGCTATAAATGCCACATCTATTTGTATTTCACCGGCTTCAATGGCCCGGGCTCTTCCGCCATGGGATCTGATTATAACTGGTTTTTCTAAAATCTTATCTTTCACCACAGCTTCACCCAGTTCTCCACGTAGACCACTGGTGTGTAATTCTGTGATCACACCTGATTTGATGTGTTCAATCAACGGTTCGTGGATTGATTGAAGTGAGCTAGCTGCAATGGTCAGGTTTTTCACCCCTTGATTGGCCAATTCGTCAATCACCATATTGACCAAGTAATCACCATTTCGAAAATGATGATGAAATGAAATGGTCATTCCATCGGTGATTTCGCACTTTTCAATACTCTCTTTGATATTTTTCAGTAATTTATCGTCTTGGGGAGTTACCTGTGCCATTTTTGGGCTGTGTTTTTCCCCTTGAGGGCTGTGTGCGAAAACTCCTTTATAAGGTGTGATCTCACCTATTCCTTCTATATAAGTAGGTATCTCTCTACCGATAGCGTTTTTAACGAACCTAGTCAAGCACTCCACCTCCTAAATTAGCTTGGAACCTTTAGCTAGAGTGATAATTCTCTGAGCCTTTTCTACTACTGGAGCATCGATCATTTTTCCATCTAAACTTACTACACCTAGCCCTTGTTGTTCAGCTTCTTCAATTGCAGCTATTACTCTCTTGGCGTGCTCTATTTCTTCTTTTTCAGGAGCGAATATTTCATGGACTAAATCAACCTGGCTCGGATGGATTACCGATTTGCCAGAAAACCCTAATTGTTTGGCTTGTTCCGCTTCTTCACAGAAGCCTTCTTTATCATCTATATCTATATAAACTGTATCAAAGGAATCTATCCCATTGGCTGAAGCAGAAAGTGCGATCTGACTTCTAGCTGTAAATAATTCCATTCCCGTGCCGCTCCGATCTATTCCCATGCTGTTAGTAAAATCTTCAGCACCAAAGGAAATAGCGGTGACTCTGTCAGAAGCTCCTGCAATCTGGTAAGAGTTCATAACTCCTTTAGCAGTTTCAATCGATGCCATTATCTTGACACACCCTAATGGTAATTGATGTTCATGTTCAACTTTGTTCAGAAGTTCATCTAAAGCTATTACATCCTCTTGCGTCTCGCACATAGGCAGTCGAATTTTTCGAAGGCCAGCAGGCACTAATGCTTTTATGTCGTCTTCACCAAAAGGCGTGCTTAATGCATTTATTCTTGTAAACACTTCACATCCACCAAAGTCAAACTCTTTTAAAGCTTCTACCAGTAAATCTCTGGCACTGTCTTTTTCTTTGACAGATATAGCATCTTCTAAGTCAAATGCTATGCAGTCAGGTTGAAAGATGGGAGCATTCACCATCATGTTGGGATTATTAGCGGGAACAAATAACATGGTTCTGCGCAAATTATTCAAGGTTGCTCCCTCCTTCACTGCTTTGATTATTAGCTTCTACTCCTGCTCGGGAGAGTGCTGTTTTAACTCTGGCACGAATGGTAAAATCTAATGCTCCTTTATCCACGAGTTCAATTTTACCATCAGTCACTCCATATTCTTCTAACACTGCTTTGACAGTTTTTTCAATTTGAGCACCGAATTGGTCTTTAACACTGCTTTCTATACTTAAGTCAAGTCCTGAATTATACTTTGAACTCAAGTCCACTGTAACCATAAGGTCATTGGACTCAAAGCTACCGGCTTGTCCGATACCATTACCCGACATTCGATCCCTCCTAACGACAACTATACAGCTCTCTTAGAAAGCTTGATCTTGTTTGTGATATAAAATTTGCTACATAAAAGTTTTAACTATTAGTTAACCGCTCTTTAAATATTTTTTAACTATTCACTGAAGCTTTTTGTTCTTTTCTCTTTTTAAGCCAGTCCGAAATAAATGGCTGTGCAAAAGATAGTACTGCTAACAGCAAAAATATTGTTGAGTAAGTTGATCTAAAGAAGATACTTAGATCACCATCTGACATCATCATAGCTTGTCTATAAGAGTCTTCCATACGACCGCCTATGATTACTGCTAGTATAAATGGTGGTAATGGAACACTGGTCTTTTTCATCCCATAACCTATTAACCCAAATATGAGTAATAGAAAAAAGTCCATGGTACTAAAATTAATGGTATAAGCCCCTACGAACGCGAATCCTACAATAAGAGGATACAAAATTCCTCGGGGTACTGACAATACTCTAACCAATAATCCCGCCAAAGGTATATTGATCACTGCACAGATAAAGTTCCCTACTAACATTGCGGCAACAATTCCCCAAGCAATGGTAGAATGATCTTCAAACAACATTGGGCCTGGGTCCATACCAAAGACCATAAACGCAGCCAACATAATAGCCGTCGTTGCAGAACCGGGTATACCTAAGGTCATCATGGGAATGAGCGCTCCAACCGAAGCAGCATTGTTAGCCGCTTCCGGTGCCGCTAACCCTTCAATGGCACCTTTACCAAACCGATCCGGTTCTTTCGATAACTGTTTTTCAGTGTTATAAGCCATCATGGATCCAATAGTACCGCCGGAACCTGGCAAAACACCTACAAAGAAACCGATAGGCGTTGATCGCAGTATTGGCAGATAACTACGTTTCCACTGCTCCATGGTTATCCAAATTCGACCAAACTGTTTCTGAATCGCTTCTGCCCCTTGACTTCTGATGGTTTCGAAGTTTTTAAATACCTCACTCAAACCGTATACGCCAATAATTACAATTATAAAGTCGATTCCCGTTTGCAGTTCTGGTATGCCAAAAGTGAATCTGTGTACACCTGTTTGTAAGTCGATTCCAATAGTTGCAATCATTAACCCAAAGATTAAGGACATTGCTCCTTTTAGGAGGTTGTCTTTAGAAATTGCGGCAGTTGCAGCTAATGCAAACAACATTAATCCAAAATATTCAGGTGGCCCAAACCGCAAGGCAAATTGCGCAATTGGCATTGCCATTAAAGTGAATATAATAGTTGCAATCATACCACCCATAAAGGAAGCAATTGCCGACATAGCCAAAGCAGATTCCGCTTTACCCTGTCTAGATAAAGGGTATCCATCAAAACAAGCAGGAACTGCCGCTCCAGCTCCCGGTATATTTAACAAAATTGAACTCCTAGACCCACCGAACATGGCTCCATAGTAGATGGCACACATAATAGCAAGCCCTGTCATGGGTTCAAATGTAATAGCAATGGGCATTAATAAAGCTATACCAGTGGCCGAGCCGAGGCCGGGAAGCATTCCCAAAACTGTGCCCAAAAAAGCCCCTACAATTATTCCCAGCATGTTCATAGGAGTTAAGATTGCAGAAAAGCCATCAATTAAATTTCCAATAAGCTCCATAATTTAATGCCTCCTATTTAAGGTAAGTTTAACATAAACAAATTTTGAAAAATAAACCAAACACTGACAGAAAATACAACAGCTATAATTACATGTTTTAACCAATTATTGAATCCATTGACCAACGTAAATAGTGCAAACATGAATAGTGCAGTGGAAATTAAAAATCCAACAGTTGTAAATACCAGAGTATAAACGATACCTAAAATAACTGCACCTAAAATTAGAATCCAGAAGTTTTTATCTCTACTATCTGCTTTTTTATCTTGATCAGCGGATTCCGATTGAGAAGCCGACTGTTTAGCTATGGCCACTTCTTTATAGCCTCTGATAGACAGCACAATACCCATACAAATCATGCCAACACCTAAAACCATCGGATAATACACAGGGGCCATAGGATCTCCCATAGAAGCTCTGGGGAGTTGAAATGCTGAGATGGCATAATACAAGCCAAGCAAAATTGACACTATTCCAATAGGTAGGTTAGCTTTCACAATATCCCCTCCATGTTATTCCCACTCCCACATTCCAGCTTTAGTGGGAGTGGGATTTTGTAAATTAATGATGACTTGTGTTTTTAATCTAGTTTATTGAGGATCGTACAAGTCTACTTCTTGAAGTAGATCTTTGTATTCTTCATACGTTTCCTCTAAAAAGTCTTCAAATTCTGCTGAATCTTTGTGAACAGGTGTCCAGCCGTAATCTTCACAAGCTTCCTGCCACCCTTCGCTTGCTACCATGTCTTCCAAGGTTTCTTCCCAGAACTCTACAGCGTAGTCAGGCATGTCCGGAGGCCCGAATAGACCTCTCCAGTTTATAAAAGTAGTATCAATGCCCTGTTCTTTTAGAGTAGGCATGTTCTCAATAACAGGTTCTTCTATTCTTTCTTCAGAAGTTACAGCTAGCACATCTAGATCGCCACTTTCTTTGGGTCCTGTAACCTGAGCAACACTGGCTGACATAACATCAGCGTCACCACTCATAACAGCAGCCTGGCTTTCACCTTCCTGGAAAGCAATATAATCAATTTGATCCAAATCTTCTACTCCTGCTGCATCGGCAGCTTGTAAAAATTGAACGTGGTCCATGCTTCCTGGTGAAGACAAGCCAGCAACTGAAACACTTGATGGATCTTCTTTCAGGTCGTCCATAACATCGTTCATATCTTCATAACCTGAATCCGGATTTACCGCAAACGCTCCATAATCGTGAATCAACATTGATAACGGTGTAACATCTTCATATCC